>DASQWW010000037.1:0-16121 GCA_035640055.1 Nitrososphaeraceae archaeon
AGATGTTGATCAGGATAGAGTCGCGGCAGTAACTCATGGTTTTGTGGGTGCAGACCTTGAATATTTGTGTAAAGAGGCAGCCATGAAATGTTTGAGAAGATTATTACCGGAATTGAACTTGGAAGATGAAAAGCTTGCTCCTGAAACGCTAGAAAAATTAGTAATAACTATGAACGACTTTGAAAATGCAATAAGAGATGTAATGCCATCTGCCCTGAGAGAGGTCTATTTGGAATCACCTGATGTTAAATGGATAGATATAGGAGGTCTAGAACAAACAAAGCGTGAATTACAGGAAGCAGTAGAATGGCCATTAAGATATCCTGATTTGTATAAGGAGCTTAAACACACCCTTACGAAGGGAATTCTATTGCATGGTCCGTCTGGTACAGGTAAAACACTACTTGCCAAAGCTGTGGCTACAGAATCTGAAGCCAACTTTATCAGTATAAAGGGACCAGAATTGATCTCAAAATGGGTTGGTGAATCTGAAAGGGGGATAAGAGAAATATTCAGAAGAGCAAGACAGGCAGCGCCATGTGTAATATTCTTTGATGAAATCGATTCAATTGCTCCGACAAGAGGAGGAGGCATAGGAATGGAAGGAGAAGGAGGAGGAGCAGGAATGCACACAGGTACAGAAAGGATGGTATCTCAGCTGCTTACTGAGATGGATGGAATACAGGAAATGCATAGCATAGTGGTAATAGCTGCAACTAATAGAATAGACATGATTGATAGAGCTTTCTTGAGGCCAGGACGATTTGATAAAATGATATATGTACCAAACCCAGATGTGAAGACAAGGGAGAAAATTCTAGAAATACACACAAAGGGCAAGCCTATTAGTCGAGATGTAGATTTAGAGAAAATAGCAGAGAAGACAGATGGATTTAGTAGCGCTGAAGTATCTGCAATTGTTAATACTGCAATTTCTCTGGTGTTGCATGAATACCTTCAGAGATATCCTAGTGCTGAAGAAGCAGTAAAAAATACATCAGACGCGATTGTATCAATGCAGCATTTTGAAGATGCAGTCAAAAAGATAAAGACTCAGAGAGAAACAAAACCTGGAGAGGCAGTTACTTTATCTCACTATAGATAGGTAATAATTGCTGCAGAAGCTGTTACAAAGGTTCTACGTGAACGTCAACATGAGCTTTTCGATCAATACTATAAGCGCCTTAAGGATTTGGATTTTGATGAAAAAGTAAAGAATCAGCCAAAATTAGAGATGAAGAAGTATATATGGTAGAATCAAAAAAAGTAATTGACATGGAAATAGCAGTGACCATGTCCTTTTAGAATATAACTGTCCAATTATACATATAGCTGAAAAGCATTGGAAAGCATGTTCTACTGAAACTGAATTATTTAAAAACTTCTTGGAGCAAATATAGAAACAACACATAGAGCTGCCAAAGGTGATCTTATTTGCAGGTTTGAAATTAAAGAAAGAAAAGAAGTTATCTGCAAGAAGTAATTAGATGGATGTGTGTATAGCAATAATTTGTAAACTTGTTAAGTTATATAATTCAATTATCATATAACACAATAATATGCAACAAGAAAAGACAGTTGCAGTTGTAACAGGCAGCTCTACTGGTATAGGATATGAAACATCACTTACATTAGCAAGAAATGGATTTCATACTTATGCAACAATGCGTAAGATAGAAGGACAAGAAGGATCCAAACATATTACTGATATAGCCAAAAAAGAAAATCTACCATTACAAGTCATACAACTAGATGTTAATATTGATAAATCTGTTGTAGATGCTATTAATAAAATAGTTGATCAAGAGAAAAGAATTGATGTTGTAGTCAATAATGCTGGTTACGCATTAGTAGGAGCATTAGAAGAAACTTCAATGGACGAAATAAAGGCCCAGTTTGAAACCAACTTTTTTGGAGCTGTAAGAGTAATGCAGACAGTAATACCAATAATGAGAAAACAACAACAAAGAAGTAGTGGTGGTAGTAGTAAAATAGTAAATGTAACATCTATGGGTGGAAGAATTGCAATTCCTCTTGACTCTATTTACCATGGAACTAAATTTGCTTTAGAAGGTCTATCTGAATCTATTCAGTATGAATTAGAACCATTTGGGATTAAAATTATACTTATAGAGCCTGGTGCTGTGCAATCAAATTTTTGGAAGAATTTAAAGATGGCTACTACAAAGACATCTGATGCTCCTAATAATTCACCATATACACAAATGGCAAATAGTATCTCAGAAGCATTCAAACAAATGCTACAATATACAATACCAGCATCTGAAGTTGCAAAGGTGACTCTGCAAGCAGTTACATCAGATAATCCTGAGTTTAGATACGTGGTAGGAAAGGATGCTGCTATGACTTTAGAAGCAAGAAAAAATATGTCTGATAGAGATTTTCAGAATTTAATTAAGAAACAGTTTGGTCTACAACAGTATTAACATAGTGATTAAGAGAATAGGTGTGAAATTTAATTTTCAAGTTATAAGATAATATATACAATTTGGATGAATGTCTAGATGGTGTTAGATACCTTACGTGGGAACCACTTCTCTAGAAGCAAAATTGTGCTGATTGAATAAATAAACTATCAATTCTTGACTTTCTTTAATTACAGATACTGGCAGGGATACTCGGTGTATTACCCGGCTATCCCAGGGAATTTTTATCTTTATTTTGAGCCTGATTTATAGCTGCAAGGGATTTCATATCGACTATACTTACGAATATATTATACTGTGCAGCTCAATTGCAAGGTTATTGCAATATTAATTGCATTCTCATCTGATAATATTTTCTATATGTTCCTTTAAACTGTTGTTTAACTAATTCATGCTTATTTTATTTAATTACTGATATCATATCTTAAAATTACTTTTAAACCAATCTTTAGCAAGTTGTGCAACCTCTTCTAGCTTTCCTGGCTCTTCAAAAAGATGTGTGGCTCCTGGAACTATTACAATTTTCTTCTTATTCTTTTCGATATTAGTAAGTTGCTCAAATGCTTCTTTATTCATTCTTATTACAGGTTCATCATTTCCACCTATTATTAACAGAGTTGGCGCTTGTACCTTAGATAAAGAAGCTAAATCTGCTAGATCTGGTCTCCCACCACGTGAAACAACAGCTTTGACTATTTTCTGACGTTCTGCTGCAGCTACAAGTGCTGCCGCGGCGCCGGTACTAGCTCCAAAGTAACCAATGTTAAGGTCCTTGGTATCTGAGTTTTGTTCTTCTCTGATCCAGTCGGTAGCTCCAATTAGTCTTTGAGCAAGCAAACCTATATCAAATCTGAGGTGACGTGTATGGACATCAACTTCTTCTTCTTGTTCTGTCAGAAGATCTATAAGCAGTGTAGCAATATCAGCATTCTGCAGCACCTCTGCAACATATTTATTTCTAGGACTATGCCTGCTACTCCCACTTCCATGTGCAAATAGAACTATTCCTCGTGAGGCTTTAGTAATGCTTAGGTTACCTTCTAGTCTTACTTGTCCCGCTGAAACTTGGACTGAGACATTATTTTTTTCATTATTATTCATGTTGACTTTTACCGTTTTGGCGCTGCAAACCCTTCTATTCCATCTAAAACCATGGAATGGTCACTATCTGTGCAACAATTGCAATTAGATTTCATACAATCTGCTGCAATCCTATGACTACATGATTTACAAGTACATGTACTATCTCCAAATTGTGTTATTCTAGCATTATCTTCCAAACTCAATTTTGGATACTTTATTAATTATTAAGCTGTATCAAATTTAACTGTTCTAAACTATATGCAAGTCTTCATAAGTGTCAGATACAAAGACTCTTGTATCTCTTGTATAATCTTCACACTTCTTCTATAAGATTAGATATCACTTTTCCAATATTCTCTCTATTACCTCATGGCCAGTCGACCGTTTATGCTCCATTGCCGTCTCCTTATCCACAAATTCCTTATCACAAGGAGAGCAGTGGTATGATTCCTTCATTATTATCTAATATAATACGATAAACATTAAAAAGATTGTATTTATCCTCAGATGGCTGGTCAGACATATCATGATAGATAAAAATTAAAATGCTAGATAAGTATATGAAGAAGCCTACTAACTTTTGCTATGCTTTGGTGATAATAACAGGCTATATCTCTCTCTATCATTTTGCATTTTGGTCTTTGTATCTGTATTTGTCAAGCTTAATTAATTGCTGATATGAACCAAACTGTTCAGGGTCTGCCCTGTCCAGTATAGATTCATTGTCTTCCTCAGTATGATAGACTTTGAGTAGTTGATATGTTGTTGAGCGTTTTGCCGGTATTCTGCCAGATGACCTTATTATTGTACGTATCTGTTTTGGCTTCATTAACTGTCCATATTGAGCACCAGCCGCTGTGGAAATACTTTCATTAATTAGAGTACCACCAAAATCATTGACTCCAGCACCTAATAGAAGCTGTGACATTCTTGCCCCTTCCTTGACCCATGAAACTTGAATATTATTGACGTATCTATGCAACATAATTCGTGAAACTGCATGCATTTTTACCACTTCATTGCCATTGGCTCCAGGGCGGATATTAGGAATAATATTATGATTATACATGGGTGATTGATTGTGCACAAAACTTAGAGGTACAAATTCAGTGAATCCATGTGTTTCTTTTTGAATTTTTCTTATCAACTCCAGATGTTTTGCCTTATGAAGAGATGATTCTACATGTCCATACATAATGGTAGAAGTAGTTGGAATATGCATAGAATGTGCAAGTTTGATGATCCTAACCCAATCCTTTACAGTAATTCGTCCAGGAGATATTAGATCGCGGATTTGCTGATCCAGGATTTCTGCAGCAGTTCCAGGGAGGCTGCCTACCCCTGCCTCTTTTAACATTTTTAAGTATTCTTCTACTGGTATATCAGACCTGATTGCACCATAAAGGACTTCTTCAGGTGAAAAGGCATGAATATGGATTTCAGGTAATTCTTTTTTGATGGCATTACAAATATCAATATATAGCTGGCCGTTCATTTTTGGAGGCAATCCAGCCTGGATGCAAATTTCTGTAGCACCTAGTTTCCAGGCCTCTTTTGCTCTCCTGACAATTTCTTCGATTGGAAGGAAATAACCTTCTTCTTCGCGAAAATCCCTGCTAAAAGCGCAGAAACCACAGCGTTTAATACAAACATTGGTAAAATTGATGTTCCTGTTTACAACATAGGTTACATTAGCTCCCACAGTCTGTCTACGCAGCTCATCCGCAACAAGGACAAGCATATTCATTTCTATTCCATTAGAATCCAATAACTCTACCGCTTGTTCTACTGAAACATCTTTGTTGCTAAATGCGTGATTTAGTGCTGATGATATTATTGGATCGATATTCTTTAAAAGTGAATCAAGGGTCAATTTATATAATCCTCCCGAACAAGTCCAGCAGTATCTAAAAGTGGATCTATGTAAATTTTCAGTTTATCCAGTATGAAATCTTCCTTATGGATAAATTCCGGATAAACAGGCAGCCGTGCTCTTAAGTCATACCCTTTATTTTTGGTAGCACATTTTATAGATTCTATAGTTGGCCAAGGAAATTCTGGATTAACATGATCTATAGTTATTGGAGAAATGCCGCCCCAGTCATTAATCCCAGCATCAATATATTTTCCAAAAATATTTGGACTAAGATTTGGAGGAACCTGAATGTTCATTTCTGGAATAATAATTCTAGCAAGTGCCACGCTTTTGAGAAAATAGTCATGTGAAGGAGGTACGAATTTTGCCATTCTACTTTCGGGATTAGGAACAAAATTTTGCATTATCAGTTCTTGAATATGATCATATTTCCGATGGATTTCCCTTATTACAAACAAAGAATCAATAACATCCTCTGGGCTCTCACCTATTCCAATAAGCAAACCTGTTGTAATAGGTATTTTTAATTCTCCAGCGTTTTCAAGTGTTTTTATTCTAGCCTTGGGATTTTTACTTGGAGCCATTTCATGCGGCATACCTTTTTTCATCAAGCGCGCACTAGAAGATTCCAACATCAACCCTAAACTAACATTTGTATCCTTTAAAAGCGACATTTCTCTCTTAGTTAAAGTACCAGCATTAGTGTGGGGAAGCAAGCCTGTCTTTTTAAGCACCACTTCACTTATTTCTCTTATGTATTCGACGGTGGATGAATGTCCGATGGATTTCAACCATACTCTTGCCTCCGGATATTTCTGCTCTGGTCTCTCTCCAGTAACAAATAATGCTTCAGTACATCGAAATCTTTTGCCTGTCTCCGCGATTGTAAGAACTTGTGAAGGCATCATCATGGAGACTAGTTTTTCAGATGGTTCTTTTTTGTAGGTACAATATGAGCATGTATCGCGACAAAGATTAACAAGATTTATAAATACTTTGCGGGAATATGTGATTGTACTAGGTTTAATTTGGTCTCTTATAATTTTAGCAGTAGAGATAATCAAATCATCTTCTTCAGAATTAATTAATGTATAAGCATCAATTTTAGAAATTGTTTGTCTTTCTAGACTTTTAGCCAAGATCTCACTAACAGCTGTGTTTGATGTATTAATCATCATGTCTAAAATCTTTCTTTCTCTTCCCTTAGATAAATTCATTCCATTATTAATAAATAATTATGTATCTTCATATGAGAGCTCTGCAGCATTAATTGCTATATTGTTTCTATAATTGAACTGTAGATAGCTTCAACTGTCCTTCTTACAGTTATATATATCAGTAGATCTTTTTTATCTCTGTTCTGTAATTTAATGGACGTGTATACAATAATAATATCCCTTTTTTCTGTATTATCAAGGTTTGTGATACAATTAAAGATGGAGGCAGGATTACAGCGCCCTAAATTCTTTAAACAATAAACACTCAGGATTCAAATAACGGTTCATGATATTCTAATTAACTGGGTGTTGTTTTTCATTTATTGTATATTGTCTGTCACTCCAATTAACAGCACCTGTCTTTCTTGCACCTACAACTGATGAGATAAAAGAAAGAGAGACAATTGCACAACCTAATGGTGAGGCCAAGGCATAAATCGGATTTTGAAATAAGCTAAATTTGGATTGTATAAGATTAGTTAAAATTATAAGAACAATTGTCACAACGTTGATATACAATAGAATTTGAACAAACAAATCATTTGCAGCCCAGTTCAACAAAAAAGATAATGAATATGGTAACAAAAGAAACGGTTCAAACAACAGAAAGAATAATGCAATTGTCATTAGAGATACCTTCTTTCTATTCTGGCTGTAGAGTGGAATCATCAACCTACGTAGCCCATGCCAAAGGGTTTTAATGTCTCTTGCCCAAATTGCATCTATATGATGCTCGCCCCGAACCATTTTCATCTTGAATTTTGCTTGCTTTACTTTTCCTCCTAATGCCCCATCTTCTATAAGCTCATGCCTCACACTCCGGTGAGTACCAACAGTTTCATAGGAGTTTCTAGTTATTACAAAAAAGCTTCCAAAAAAATAACCAGTTTTAGTTTTAGGATCATTGACACGCAAAGGAGAAAACCTACTATGCAAAAAAGTCGAAAGTACTGGAAGTGTGATCTTAGTCCAGATATCCATACACAAAAGCTTAGGTATCGCTGTAAGAGCATCTAGATTTTGCTGTTCTAAATGTCTAATTGCCATAGATATAACGGAAGGTGAATGTACGGTGTCTGCATCCGTAAAAAGAAACACTTCACCACTTGCCTTTAGATAACCTTGATAGCATGCCCAATTCTTGCCTACCCATCCATCTGGCTTTGGATCAGCATTAATAACGATGATATTAGAACTTTGCACTGCATATTGACGCATTATTTCTTCAGTTCTATCACTTGACGAATCATTGATCGTGATAATTTCAAAATTTGAATAATCTTGCTTTAGTAAACTATCTAGGCATTTCCCAATGTATTTCTCTTCATTGCGTGCAGGAAGGATTACACTTACTTTTTGAAATTCATTTAGGGTTGATCGATCAAAAGACTCCAAGATTGGAGATTGTTTGAAGGACTTTATTGTGTAAATAAAGAGATAAAGCCATGCACCAAAAATACCAAACATAATTAAAGCCGATATCCAATTAATTATTGTAATAGTAAGCTCCATCATGACCTAATATGTTAATTCACTATACAAATATAGATTATTACAGTACATTTCGGCAATCAGTTCTAGCAGTTCCTAGTTAGTCCTCTTTAACTATCTGCTTTTTTAGCGTATCAGTAAAATAATGAGATTTTAGATGTTTGTATTCTCTTATTATTATTATTATTTAGAATTGTTGAAAAGATCATAAGTGTCTAATTTGATTAATACTTATGTATTTTCTAATATTCTTTAATTAACTGATGATATACTTATTTTATATATACTGTTACAGAATAGCAATGTGGCTAGTATGATTGTTATAAAGCAACATTATTGCGTTTATTATTGAAGATGCTGCTGGACTACCTCCCTTTCTACCTATGTTGGTGATAAAAGGAATGTCAATTTTTGTAAGTTCGTTTTTAGATTCAGAAGCAGAAACAAAACCGACTGGAATACCTATAATGAGTGCAGGTTTTGAAACTCCTTCTCTAATCATCCTGATTGTTTCATACAGCGCAGTCGGTGCATTACCGATAGCCACTATTCCACCATTCATTTCACTTGCTGCATGACGCATTGCCATTTCTGACCTAGTTTTATTGAATTTACGAGCTACATCAGATAATCTTTCATTAGAAATGTAACATATTGTCTTCAATCCAAGTTTGGTAACTAACTTTTTATTTACTGCAGAGAGTACCATATCTACGTCAGTAATAATGTTACATTTGTTTTTGATAGCATAAAAAGCAGATTCTATTGCATTATTGCGAAACATTATTCTTGCTCTTCCAGCAAAGTCAAAATCTGCGGTTGCATGAATAACTCTACGCACGATTGCCCATTCTAATTCATTATAATTGTGGGAACCTATTTCAGCATTAATTATATCGAAACTTTTCTTTTCAATGTCAAAGGATCTCTCAGACATTTCTCTACCTTCAGAGGTTCCTCCATTATGATTGTATGAAGCCAATTCTCTCCTCTACCTCCTTGATGCGCTCAATTACAAGATCGACCACTTTTTCATCTACTCCCAAATGCTTTGTCATAAATGCGTTTTTGAATCTATATTTTTCTAGTGCTATATTAACATCATTAATTACATCATACTTGATGTGAGTACCTTTATGTAGAAAGTACGGCATAAATAAAATAATTTTTGGATTATTTTGGAGTACGTTTTTTATTCCTTTATCTATATTGGGAGTGTCCAATTCGAGAAAGCAGTAATATACATGTCGGTAAAATGGTTTTAGAGTATTGGCTGTATAAACCAACGCATTTCTTGCATTTTTATCTGTACTACCATGACCTATGAGCAGAATATCACATTCACAATCAGGATATTGAATTTTACGTTCACTTTTTAATTGGTTAATTCTGTCAATTATTACTTCTGTCATCATAGAATGGTAGCTAAGCGGTTTTGTTATTGCTATCTTCAAGTTCCTGATCTGGCTAATCTTAGCACTTTGTTTAACTGATTCTTTTAATTTCATACCAGGATACAGGAAATATGGCATTATGGCAATAAAATCAGCACCATTATCCAGACATTTTGTGATTCCTTCTTCTATAAAAGGCGGCAGTACTTCTAAAAAACAATAGTCTGCATAATCATATCCAACTTTCCGCTTTGCAATTGAGCATATTTCATGAAGCTCTTGTTTTACGTCCGGTTCTCTACTTCCTCTATCAATAATCAGCAATGCTTTCTTCAATCTAATCAAATTTGACCCTAGATATAGCTACAGTAAGGTTAGGTGGAAACTTTTGTTTTGTAACTATAAGATCACCTTTTGAGCTCAGTATAGAGGAGGCCTCAGAAACACTTGCAGTACCTTCAAACTTTTGTACTGTTTCAGATGGATTAGGTACTATTATAGTTGCAAGCTTATCTTTATCAAAAGTTTCGATTGGGATCTTATGGTCGTCTGAAAACTCATGTAGCCCCCTTATCTTTCCCTTTTGATTGATTGATGAGATGTTGCGAATGCTCTTGAATGTTAATCCTTTATTTTTCATTACTGTCTTAATTCCACATTCGATATCCTCTTTACTCGTATTCCAATGAAGTCCTATTCCTACTACAAGGCTTTTTGGCCTATAGATTACTGATTTTTGTAAAATAATCTGATCATTAATTATTCTGTCTGAAATTATCAATCCTCCTTTGAATTCTGGGGATTTTAGTTTATCAAGGTCCTTGATCACCATGACATTCTTTGGCAATGATGCTTCATGCCACCAATTCCTCTCTCCTGTTTCTTGGTATAGACCTATTTTCTCCTCATTAACCATAAAAGCACTCACCTTCGTTACATTTTCATCATTTTCAATTGTCCATCCAAACTCTTTTCCTACTAAATCAACTGCAATGGTTTCATTAACATCTGCAGCAGTTGTAATTACTGGTTTTGCGTTTGGAAAAAAAGACGCAACAAGGCGTGCTAATGAATTTGCTCCTCCAAGATGTCCTGATAATGCACTAATAACGAAATTTGCCTTGTCATCTATTACCAAAACTGCAGGATCACTCTTTTTATTCACGAGAAAGGGTGCAATTAACCTTATCACAGCGCCGAGGGAAAATATACATATCAATGCATCACAGGTTTTGAAAAGATTTGCTACTAGGTCTGTAGTTTGATCCGTAAACCAATTAATGTCAGAACCAGAATCATTATATTTGGCAGGGACATATATCTCAATTTCGGGCATTTTCTCCTTTATTGTACGAGCAATTTCAATTCCATGCTTTGTTATACAAATAACTACCGTTTTTGTTCCTGCCATGAATAATGGGATGATATTGGAATAGCAAATTAACGTTTTCTATTTAAATCTGACTCTAAAATATAATACTAGATAAATCATCGAGTTATGATCTTGTTTTCAAGGGGTTTTTAGTGTATAATCAAAAGGATAATTGAGGTTTCATTATCCGAAGGAAGTTAAAAACATAAAAATATATATATATATTTGTTTATTGTTATGAGATCTATCTTGTAATTTTCTCTTTTGAAGTCAAAAGATTTTATCGGAAATGCTTTTGGGTACTAATTTTTAGAATATTGACCACATACTTTCCCATCAAACTCAAACATAATTACCTCTAGTTGTAGAACTCTATTAGAATATTCATACATCTGGCCGTATACCTTTTTGCATATTAAATCAAAAAACCCAGAGATGTTGTTTTTATTTATTATCTCAGAAACATGTCTTGCAGTATTTGCATTTTTTATTTGATGTATAACAGAGTTTGGGGAATTGCATTCTGCGGCAACTTCTGCCATAAATTCAATATCTACATGTGATCCTTTAACGTGAGTTTGCTTGACTCCCGTTGCCATCTTCGTTAATTTTCCAATAAAACCTGCTAAGATAACCTTATGAAGTTTTTTATTTGCACATTGTTTTATGGCATAACCAGCAAAATCGCCTATCTGTACAAATGAGTGATCAGGTAATGATTTTCCAAATAGTACTTTAGCAAAGTCCTCACTTCGGCCACCAGTAGTAAGTACGACTGTATATGTGCCCATTGCAAGTGCCACATCAAGGCTCTGTTTGATAGAAGCAGCAAATGATGCAGTAGAATATGGCAAAACAATCCCTGTAGTACCAAGTATCGAAATACCGCCTAGTATACCAAGTCTTGGATTATCGGTCTTTTTTGCAATTTCTTCCCCGTTAGGTACGGAGATTATTACACTGAGGCCGTGTTCTTTAAGTTCTTGTGCAGCCACTTCTCTCACAGCTTGTTCGATCATTGTCCTTGGTGTAGGATTGATTGCAGCCTTACCAATATCTAAACCCAGTCCTGGCTTTGTTACCCTACCAACACCCTTACCTCCATCAATTATAACCTTATCATTTTGATTGATAAATGAAACAGTAGAACAAATCTCCGCTCCATGGGTAACATCAGGATCATCGCCAGCATTTTTGATGACAGAAGAAGTAACAGAATTGTTTCCCTCAAACCTTGTCCATGCAATTTTTAATCTAGCTGTTTTATGTTTAGGTAATGGAACAGTAACACTGTCAACAGTTTTATTTGAGATTAAAGCTAAAAGTGCTGCCTTTGTAGCAGCAGTCGCAGAAGTACCTGTAGTATAGCCTGTTTTTAAGGTACCCCTTCTTCTCTTTTCCTCAACTTCTTCCTGAAGCTCATTTTCTTGCTCAGCTAACTTTAGATCCTGATCGTCGTCATGCTCATTTCTGTTTTCATTTTTTTCAAAAGAGTTCATATTAAAGTAACATATAGTACTCTACGTCTATTACAATAGTATTACCGTTACAAAAGAGAAATTATCGCTCTCTCAAGATGAACAGCAACTTTACTTCAGACATGCCATCTCTTTATTGAAAATTCCTCACTGGCCTTTTTTCTATATTTTTGAATCATTGAATTGTAAGTTGCTGCCGTTGCAATATTACCAGGAACTAAGGATGCTTATTAGTAGATATATTATAATATGATTGTGAAACCCACAGTATCGGTAAGAATCATATGTGCTTGAAGTAATTACTCTGAAGAAAAACGTGCATTAAGTTCTTTCGCATAGGTAGAACAGGTTTCAGAGAAATAAGAAGAAAAGGACATTTTTGCGGGGAACGAAAGTATTCATCACTGGCTCCCTGTAAACATGAAGTAGGCCAGGAAAGAATATAATGTACTTGAACGATTGGGACATACAGGAATAAGGATTTCACCCATATTATCAAGCTATGTATTGCATTGTTATAAACAGAATAGATGATGTAGGCTTGCAAATACAAAAAATGGAAAACCGTAAACAATATTGCAAAATATTTTACATAGGATAGAAATTACTTATGAATATATAACATTATGTACTGCGATAAGCGAATATACTATTA
This sequence comes from Nitrososphaeraceae archaeon, assembly GCA_035640055.1. Classification (GTDB taxonomy): domain Archaea; phylum Thermoproteota; class Nitrososphaeria; order Nitrososphaerales; family Nitrososphaeraceae; genus DASQWW01. The sequence continues at coordinate 13,014 of DASQWW010000037.1, forward strand.
GATAATGAAAAAATAGAACGTGGATCGTTGACTGGCCATAGGTAGCGCCAAGAAAAACCATCGCAATACTACGGCTCTAATAAAAAGGGATAATTTTTAATATTGTCAAATTCTTTAATAGACGGTTTGGTTTGAGAAAGAATATAGACAATGGATTGAGGGAAGTTATTACAATGACTGCTATTTAAGCAATGAAGAAACTCTGTCCGTCCTTTCCCATGTAAAACATGGATCATTCCTACCAAAATGCCCATAGGTTGAGGTCTTTCTGTATATTGGTCTTTTCAGATTAAGTGTCTTAATAATTGCTGCCGGCTTCATATCAAAGCTTTTTCTTACTTTATCTTCAATTTCATCCTCTGATATTTTACCTGTTCCACAGGTATCTACAGTTATAGAAATAGGATCTGGAACACCTATGGCATATGCAATTTGTACTTCACACTTGTCTGCCAGTCCTGCCATGACAATATTTTTGGCTGTATATCTTGCCATATAGGATGCTGATCTATCTACTTTGGAGGGATCCTTACCAGAAAAAGCACCTCCGCCATGCCTTGCTACACCACCGTAAGTATCGGCAATAATTTTTCTACCAGTTAGTCCAGTATCTCCTGACGGACCGCCAATTACAAACCTTCCAGTAGGATTAACAAAAAACTTAGTTTTGCTATCAATCCAGTTATTGCAAACAGGTCTTATGACCTTCGCAATAACTTCTTCCTTTACCTGACTTAAACTGATTTCTGGTGAGTGTTGTGTAGAAATTACAACCGTATCTATTCTTTTTGGTTTAGAATCTTCATATACAACAGATACTTGTGATTTACCATCAGGTCTAATCCAGCTTAATTCTTTTTTCTTTCTGACCTGAGATAGCTTCATAGATAGTTGATGAGCCATTGTAATTGACAATGGCATGAATTCTGAAGTCTCATTTGTAGCGTATCCGTACATTAAACCTTGGTCTCCTGCTCCTTGTTCTTTATTCTCCCTGGGATTTACACCAATAGAAATATCAGGACTCTGCTCATGTAATGATACAAGCACTTTACAATTATTGCAATCAAATCCATATTCTGGTTTATCGTAGCCAATATCTCTAATTGTATCACGGACAATTTTCTGTACATCCACTGCACCTTTAGAAGTAACTTCGCCAGCGACAAAGACAATACCTGTAGTGGTTATCGATTCTACTGCAACACGCGAATCAGGATCCTGTCTCAAAAACTCATCTAATATTGAATCCGAAATTTGGTCACATACTTTGTCTGGATGACCTTCTGTAACACTCTCTGAAGTAAAAAGATATCTTCTAGTCATTTTTCCTTCGACCATTGATGCAAGAATTTATAAGGATATTTTTTCTTGGCATTAGAATTCTTTTTCTAATCTTATAAAAAGGACATTATTGCCTCTAATTACGACTTTACCATAATTTGCTAAAACATTAGTTCCATTAAACTCTTCTGCATCGATAAGAATTAAGTTCATATAAGAATCGACATTACTCATTCTACCACGATATTCTATCTCACTCTTCAATCTCACTGCAACCTTTCGATTAATTGATCGTTGTAATGTAGATAAGGGTCGTTTTGGTTGTTGCTGCGAAGAAGATGAGGTTGACAATTTAATAATCACTTTGCAATCAAAGAATCGTGGCTACAATAAAAAGGTTCCCTTATTATGAAACAATATTAAATTTATTACTACAGGTGTTATCCAGTAACTGTTGGTAAGAGTTATACGTACAGGTTCGATATCACTTGACCATATTCTTGGAGGAGGAATACGCACAGGGATTGTCACAGACATTTACGGACAGAGTGGAGCTGGAAAATCACAATTGTGCTTTACACTTTGTGCTAATTGTGCAAGGCATTTAAAACAAGGAGAAATGATAATGTTTGTAGATACTGTAGGGACGTTTAGACCAGAAAGAATCTCTGAAATTGCTAGATCAGAGAAAAATGATAATATTAACAAAATTATGCTTCTTAGAGCCCTCTCTACTGCTGACCAGATAAATGCAACTAAAAAAATGGTTGATAATAATCTACGGCTTGTGATAATAGATAGCGCAACATCGTTGTTTTCTAATGAATTCAAAGGAGCTTCAAGGCATCTAGCATTGATGAAATATCTTCATGGATTATCTCTTGCCGCCATTGATTTTGATTGTGCTATTGTCATAACAAATATGGTTAGAAATGTTCCACTTATAAAATCAACTGCTAATTACAGCAATAATATTGTTAAGGCCGCTCTGAAACCAGCAGTCGATCCGTTGCAGCAGCGCGAATTTATGGGAACATCTGTTTCAATCTATGCTCATATAAGACTAAAACTTGAAGTTGTTAATCCTGACAGATCTCTGTTCGGCGCAAGTATGATCCAGCCTATGCGAAAGAAGCAAGTGTACTTTACTATAAGGGCACGAGGTGTTTCTGATTAGAATTAAATTGGTTTATAGAAATTATATCAGCAAATATAATACGGATGAAAGGTATGTGCTCCTTACACTTCAATTGCAACTAATAAGCAAAAAATCTGGATATTAACCTAACAATATAACATATTAATAGCCACAGTCACTACACATAATTTAAATGCTTAACGAAATAATATTGCAGTACTGAACCAAGACCTTATTGATTCGTGAGCCAGAATTCTGTAACATTATTCATTGCCTCTCTCCTTAAAGATAAAATATTTCATCAATGCTAGAGCCTTCTCCTTGTTTTAAACTATCATATAAGCAATGTAATCTTTCTAAGACAGTTTATATTATTACATTGAATTAGACAAACTTATACTCAATTACTGTCTTGGATATGGAAAGCTATTATCATTAAAATTACGAATTTGACATTATCTAATTCTGACAAGCTTTCTTTTAGTATACCACCTGTATATAAAGTAACCAGCAGCAATTATTACAATTGCTATTATAAGTGGTCTCAATAAATAGATCACTATCGCAACTAACACGATTAGTATAGCAATAATTACTATGTCTAGTGCATTTAGTGCTCTTACCATATAGTTCAACACATATGTGTTACTTCTAACCTATAAGACTTGTATAAAATTAATTTTATT
>DASQWW010000038.1:0-6088 GCA_035640055.1 Nitrososphaeraceae archaeon
AGATGTTGATCAGGATAGAGTCGCGGCAGTAACTCATGGTTTTGTGGGTGCAGACCTTGAATATTTGTGTAAAGAGGCAGCCATGAAATGTTTGAGAAGATTATTACCGGAATTGAACTTGGAAGATGAAAAGCTTGCTCCAGAAGTCTTGAACAAACTTATAGTCACCATGAACGACTTTGAAAATGCAGTTAAAGAAGTAATGCCATCTGCCATGAGAGAGGTCTATTTGGAATCACCTGATATCCCTTGGACAGCAATAGGCGGTCTAGAAGAAGTTAAGCGTGAATTACAGGAAGCAGTAGAATGGCCATTAAGGTATCCTGATTTGTATACAAAGTTAGGACATGCAATGCCGAAAGGTTTGTTAATGCATGGACCTTCAGGTACAGGAAAGACTCTACTAGCAAAGGCAGTAGCTACAGAATCGGAGGCAAACTTCATCAGCGTAAGAGGTCCAGAATTACTAAGCAAGTGGGTTGGTGAATCTGAAAGGGGAATAAGAGAAATATTCAGAAGAGCAAGACAGGCAGCGCCATGTGTAGTATTCTTTGATGAAATCGATTCAATTGCTCCGACAAGAGGTATCGGAGGAGACAGCATGGTTACAGAGCGTGTCGTATCACAGTTACTTACAGAGCTTGATGGAATCCAAGCATTATCTAGTGTAGTAGTATTGGCAGCAACAAACAGAGCTGATATGATTGATCCCGCATTATTGAGACCAGGAAGATTTGACAAGATTGTTTTTGTTCCAATGCCTGATAAAGCTGCAAGACATAGAATCTTGGAGATCCATTCAAAAGACAAACCAATTGGTCCTGATGTAGATTTGACAAAGGTTGCTGAGCTTACGGATGGTTTCAGTGGTGCTGATACTAGTGCAGTAGCCAATACTGCAGTTTCACTTGTATTGCATGAATATTTAGCAAAATATCCTACACCAGAAGAAGCAGCAAAACATGCGTCTGAAGCACATATAATGTTGCGTCACTTTGAAGAAGCGGTAAAGAAGATAAAGACACAGAGAGAAGGTAAACCTGGCGAAAAAGTCACTGTACCTTATTACAGATAAAAGAAAAAAACAAAACATAACTACTATTATATTCCTCCTTTTATTTTTAAAAAACCTTGTTGTTTCATTCTATAGCTACTAAATTACACAAATTTAGTAATATGTTCACTTATTGGCAATTACCTCTATAAAAAAACGGAAGTCTTGATGACATAAACCTTATTCCTCTATCTCTATAACCATCAGATTTTAATAAATTATTATAGTATACTGAAATAATGATCATATCGATCCGAATTCCTAGACACATTTGTGACACATTTGGGTATTTATTACTACTACTAGTCTGGCCATTGCCATTAACGATTTTTATATGACAAAAAATAAGTTGTTATGTTTAGTACTTTGTATTATCATTTGACAGTCAGAATTTTGCAGGTTTAGAAAAATACTAACCCAATTTTTAGGGCAATGTTTTTAAGTTATTATTTTTTACACATAAAATAACAAAAAGAAATTGGTGGAAAATTTTCAGATCCAACTGGTAGAAGATCTAAATCTAACTACACCACAGTTAAATCGCTTTGTAAAAGCAAAAGACCTTAGCAAATTGGTCGCTCAATATGGCACACCGCTTTATTTGGTTGACGAAGATACTCTGCACATAAAGGTTAGGGAATTACATAATGCATATGCAAAGAAATTCACTGGTCCTGTAAAGATTGCATACTCGATTAAAGCTAATTTTAGTCCAGCAATTTTACACACTTTCATAAAAGATGGAATAACATTTGACTTGACATCAATTGGCGAACTTCATTTTGTAAAACAGTGTAAAGGTGATCCTGAAAATGTCATTTATACTAGCGTTACAGAGGAACCAGAAGAATACCTTGAAGTATTGCAAAGTGGTGTAAAAAGAGTTGTCGTTAGTTCATTCAATGGAATGACAAATCTGGCCAAAGCGGCTAGTAAAGTACATTTCAAACCACTGGCTATGATCCGCGTGAATCCAGAGGTAGGAGTTAAAAAAGCTGAGGTTCGTGCATCGTATAGAAATGGCAAGTTTGGAGTCCCATTCAATGGAGGAACAATTGATAGTGCAACTAAAATGGTCAAGCATTTAATGGATAATGATTTAGTCAAATTTGAGGGTTTTCACTTCCACCTAGGATCGCAGATTACAGACTTCTCATGCTATATACATGCTCTTGACAAAATGGATGTCTTTATGACTAAAATGAAGAAGGAGTATCCTAACTTTCAAGTAAATACATTTGATATTGGAGGTGGAACTCCAGTATTCTATAATAACCCAGTGCCAACTCCTGCTCAGATGGCTGAAAATCACGTAGATAAATTAAATCAGCTTGTAAAGACTCATGGCAAGTTCACACTAATGATTGAGAGTGGAAGATTTCTTGTAGCCGAGTCATCGATCTTAGTCTCTAGGATTGTAAATACAAAGGAATACAATGAGCATAAGATTGTTATAGTAGATGCAGGTTACCATTTACTGTTAGATGCTGCTCTATTGAAACAAGAATATCCACAAGAGGTTATTCCAATACATGATAATAACAAAAATAAAGTATCATCAAGAAGTCTGATGCCTACCACCAAGAATATACATCTAGCAGGTCGACTGTGTGATACATATGATATATTTCCATTGTCAAAGATATCAAGCCTCAGCGAAGCAAATATTGGAAGGTATGTATCATTTTATAATGTAGGAGCATACTCCACTGTCTTCAATATGCCTTTCCACTGCCAAACAAAACCACCTATTATTATGAAGACTAGCGATGGAGACTTCAAATTGGTCAGAAAAGGAATGTCATATGAACAGCTCTTTATAGAAGAAGGAGGAGATATTATCATCTGACAACAAACAACTTTTTTGACTTTTGTTGAATCTTCAGCTGTTTATCTTGTTGTTGGGATTTACTTGGGAATCTTTTCAGGATTTCTCTAGATCTCTTTTTAGACAACAGTTTTGCCTTTTTTTCTAAAGCGGTTAAGATCTTTTTTATTTTGCTACGCTTTCATCATGCTCAAATCTAAACACCCATTTACTAGGATACCAACCAAAGGTTTTCTAAGGGCTAAAATAAATAGGTCAACACAGTTTTTTTACTATTATAAAGGGTTTATATATTTAATAAAAAAAGATTGTTGCATTGCCATCATCATCATCATCCCCTTACTCTTCTCACTCAGCTGTCAAGAAAAAATCAAACAACTATAATGACAACAAAAAAATCAGAGCACATATATTTATAGTGGGTAAAGTACAGGGTGTTTATTTTAGGCAAAATATGCGGATTGTATCTGCAAGACACAGAGTAACAGGTTGGGTACGTAATCTAAAAGATGGAAGGGTTGAAGCGGTATTAGAAGGAGATGACATAGATGTCAGCGAGGTTATTGAGTGGTGTCATGCAGGTCCACCAAAGGCTAAAGTGGAGGATGTAGATATCAAATATGAAAAATATACTGGAGAGTTCAGGGAATTCAAAGTAGATTATTGAAAATTATTATTTGTTTTTATGATTCGATAGAACTTTAGTGTTCTGTAGAGCATAGTACACTATAAGTCATGTATAGTTGATATCATATAGTTTACTTGTTGAAAAAAATAATATATTGATATAAAGCAAAAACCTCTAAAAAATTATGTAACATTGTCTTTTTCTGATACAGAAGCCGGCCACATTGTTTTACGCATTTCTTTTCCAACTTTTTCAATTTGGTGATTTTCGATCTCTCTCATATATCTAACAAACGAATTTTTCCCTTCTTTTTTGTAAATGCTAAGCCACTCTTCTGCAAATTGACCAGATTGAATTTCTTTCAATGCATCTTTCATCTTTTTCTTTGATTCTTGATCCACTATTCGTGGTCCTCTGGTAAGACCGCCGAACCTTGCTGTTTCGCTAACACGATTATACATTCCGGTAATACCATACTTGTGAATAAGATCTACAATTAGTTTTAGTTCATGAAGGCATTCAAAATAAGCAACTTCAGGTTGGTATCCTGACTCAAGTAGAACTTCAAATGCATTCATTATCATGGTATGAGCACCACCACAAAGGTCAACCTGTTCACCAAACCAATCAGTTTCGACTTCTTCCTTAAAAGTAGTTAAAAATACTCCAGGTCTAGTACTACCAATTCCTTTCGCCATAGCTAATACTCTATTCCATGCGTTTTTTGTGTAATCTTGATATACAGCAACAAGTGACGGTACTCCAAAACTTTCCTGATATAATTCTCTGACTCTCTGTCCAGGTCCTTTTGGTGCCACCATTACAATGTCGATGTTAGTTGGAGGCACAATCCATTTCCAATGAATGGCAGCGCCATGTGAGAAGCTTAATGCTTTGCCTTCTGTGAGGTATGGAGCAATATCTTTTTTGTATACGTCTGCCTGTTCCATATCTGGAATTAGAATATGAATGATATCGCCCTTCTTGGCAGCTTCAGATACCTCCATCACGTTTTGACCATCACCTTCTGCCTGTTTCCATGTTTTTGCATTTTTTCTTAAACCAACAACTACTTTTAGCCCAGACTCCCTCATGTTATTAGCCTGTGCACGACCTTGTATACCATAACCAATTACAGCGATTGTCTGATCCTTTATTGGATCTAATTTGACATCCCTATCAAGCCATTTTTTTTGTATAGACACGATCATTGAGTTATAAACTAGTGTATATATGCCCTATCGTTCTCTTATAAAAAGGTAAAGACTGTGTATGTATCACATAGCAGTCAGTCAGAAATTAGCGAAATAAGCTTGTGGTATCAATTTCTCTAGATTCTGGCTTTTGTTATTGTTGTTTTGCTAAGAGACTTCTTTTGACCTAAATCTTTCTTGATGTATATTTTTTACTCTTTAATATAGGTTCTAATAATGCTATGGATATATGAAATTCATAAATTTTTTATAACAATATAATAATCAAAACCTTACCATAGATTCAGTGATTTCCTGCTACCTTATTTTCTACTTCTGCAGCAAATGATTCTATTAGCTCTTCAAATTTTGTATGATGATATATCAAAATAAAAAAAGAGGAGCAATGCAGGGTGATGTTATTGACAATCTCTATCAGTCTTCTATTGGACATAATGGTACTGGAGTAATAGACAATGGTACTATAATGGCACGCTTAAGGTCAACAGTGGTTTGGCTTGCTATATTGCAACAGTTTGCTGAGCCACCGCTGCAGTTATTCTTTTCTTTCTGTTTGAATTTGAAGTTAGTTGCACTGTTTTCTATATCAGTGCTGTTGTTATTATTATTTGATGAATTTGGGTCAGTGCTATTTGTATTATATGCAGCTGCAGTTTGTACGTTGCTAATTGCTATAGTTGCTGTAAGTGCTGCTGTTATGGCTGCTAGCATTGCTACTATTAGTAGATTCTTCTTTGTTGTAGTTGTGTGGTTCATCCGTATATCTCATTTAACTCAACTATTATTATATTTGTATTGAGGAAATTGCTGCTCCTTCTTAATTCATATAAATATTAGTGGACAATGAATGATAGCTCAGTACAGTTACCACCTCTAAGTAACGTAATTATGTACAAATAAGAAAAAATTTTACTAGATAAAACTATTACATCTTGTAATAAAAGAAAAAAAAGAGTGGAAGATGTTGTTGGCATCAATTTGTCCAATATCTTAGTGTTAAGTACCTGGAGCTGGAACTGGTACAGCGAGTGGTCCACCGAAATTCTCAATACCTGTATTAGTACAGTTTGCAAAGCCGCTGCAGTTATTCTTCAGTTTTTGTTTGAATGAGAAGTTGGTTTCGCTATTTTCTGCATCAATACTGTTTGAATTTGGGTCTCGTGCCACTGCATATGCAGCTGCGGTTTGTTGTATGTCAATTCCTACAGTTCCTATCAGTGCTGCTATGGCTGCCAGCATTCCTAATGCTATTACTAGATTTTTTGTGTGGTTCATATTTCGTGTGTTTTTACCTTCCGTATTATTATTATATACAGATTAACGAATTTGTTACCCTTCCTTAATTCATCTGTATAATAGTAGAA
>DASQWW010000039.1:0-3063 GCA_035640055.1 Nitrososphaeraceae archaeon
CTTTTATCCTTTCATAAATAAAAAGTTAATTAGCAAAAATGGTAGTCAATTCCTATGAAATACATCGTTATCAGCATGACAATTTTGAGTATATTGTAGCAAAGACGAACAAATACTCTGAAGAAAACGTCAGAAAAGATGTCGAGAAAATGAATGCAATGTTAACTGACGAAATGAGAGTCAGAGGAATAAAATATGTTTTTGCTATCGGTTCTATTACAGATGTGAATAAACAACAGAGAAAAAGAAAGAGCAAATAAAATAGTCAAATAATTTTTATCCTTTTTAGTCATCCTTCACTAAAAGGAATCTTAAAACATGCTTATCCAAAAAATTGGATTGTCTGAATTTACATCCTACTTTAGAATAGAAACAACGTCAAGGTTTATACAGATCATCGTATTTACTACCCTTTATCTTTCTCCATATATAATATGAAAAATATTTTGACAGATACGCAATAATTATTGATATTATTCCACCAATTATAAATCGCCAACCTATTATTCTAAATCCTTCTCCTTCTTCTTTAAGCTGAATGACTTGTGCAAGCCACAGGCATATTGTACCAAATATAATAAGAACTATGCCTGCAATCAAGAATGGTTTAAATACAGAATTTTTAGTGGTTAAAGATGACACTATATCTTTAATGTTTAAGAAATAAGAAAAAGGTTACGTCATATGATTTCTTTTGTGAGGCCTATCTATGATGTTTGAGCAAACTTATTATAAGATTTACTTTCTGATAAATTAATAATCTTACTATAATGATCCCTTTCTAAAGATAATGGTCATAAATGATAATCTTTTAATACTAATGTTCAACTACAATTGGAATTAAAACTCCTAATTTTGCATTAATTTCAAGTCATATCAAACCAAGCCACTAGTAGAGCCTGTTGAAAAAATATTTGGAATTGATGAACACATAGGGTTAATTGGTTCAGGATATATAGGCGACATCTTATAATCCATTAAAGATGGTCTGTTAAGGGAAATTTCATAACCAATTTTATTTTATTTTATTCTATCCTAGAAAAGATCAAATATAGCCTTTGCAATATTGCTTTTAAAATGTATATAATTTGGAGCTTATGTTTATGATTAATCTATTTAAACGTTGGAAACCAAAAGGGCAAATGTATAGCCTACGATGCTCCCAGTGTGGAGACGGTTTTCTTTCTAGCTTCCATCTTGATGCACCAATCTGCGGAAAATGCCTTCAAAAGGCAAAGTCCTTAGATTCTACTATAGATTATGAGAAGATATGTATTAAATGTGGCAAGAACGGAGTAATATATGGTAAACAGCATTGTCATTCTTGTTACTTTGGTTTTGAAAAAAAGTAAATAATAATAATCCAAAATTCTAATCTCGAACTAATAGTTTGTGGAAGTTAAATTATATAATAAGAGATAAAGATTGTAAAAGCGCGATTATGATTTTAATCAATAGAATTAAGAAGAATTTCATATCACCAATATAATGACCGTCTTCTTTACAAAAATGACTCTGCTGAATTTCTTAGTGTTGATGAATATTGTTGAAATTATGCAGTTAATAAATGAGAGGAAAAGATGGCAAGTTACAAATGTTGTTTAAAATAGATATAAAGAAATTGTCATTTTCAGAGACTGTCTTATGTTATCATATAACCAATTTCAACTTCAAATATGACTTTTTAAATCACATCATTTTTCTGCCACTTTTTGAACAGTTTTACAACTCAAATCTTACGTTAATGCAAGCAGCAGACAATATCCATAATAACATGATACTAATAATGGTTGTCTGATACAGGTAAGTGCCAATATTGCTAATGCAAAAATTGATAGCTAAATAGTATGATGGTTACCCAACTTCAGAAAGAGAAAAAGTAGCAGAAGTCTCTTTATATCTTCTTTTATATGATCTACTCCTCTATGTTAAAATAAAGGCATTTAAATCTGGTATTTTTGCTCACGGACGATCATATATATCATTTTGCTACTATATTATCATGGATCATGATACAAAGTCTTATTCCTGTCTTTTTTCAGCATTGACTCACATCTAGGACATACAACTTCTCTTTGGTGTATATATGCTGCATCTCGTATAATCTGCTTTATTGAGGTAATACATCCATTACTAAAAGTTGACTATCATAAGTGAAGTAAATGACAATTTCTCATTACGTCTGTGCGCCAATATCTCTTCATCATTATCGTGTCATATCAGCAAATTAGCACTCGTAGAAGATCGAGTATTCATGCAGAATAGATAAATTATTGGTATATGCATATAAATGAAAAACAAGAAATGAAGGGGGAAACTTTTAGCTTTAAATCGACATATTTTATAATTTCTTTTGTACTATTGGTATTTCTGCTCATGATGCAATTGCAACAAGTACCTTGTTTAATATACGAAAATTCTGCTTTTGGAATAAAGTTTCAGCATCCTGCCAATTGGAAAAAAATAGAACCTAAACCTTCTAAATTACATATTATCAATGAAATTGTTACCTTCCATTTACCAAAAGTAGGCGACGGATTCCCACATGTAGACATATTTGTTGAGAATTTACCTACTGGAAACATAGCCGTAAAAGGTTATGCTCACCAACAATATGATATGTTAAGACAATCTTCAAGTTTCAGACCACTAACTGATAATGCAACTACCATTGCAGGTTTTCCAGCATGGGAAATAGAGTCCATCTATGGTACTAGCCATGATTTGGTAATTTTTACCATAAAGGATAATAAAGCATATACAATTTCGTTTATTGCAGATCCAGTATCCTACTCAAAGTATTTACAAGACATATAAAAAATGATTAGTTCATTTGAGATATAGCAATAACTGCTAACAAATGTCATAGATACAAGACTTCCTTGTAAATACTTTTATATAATGTCTAACTTTTAAAGACATAATCTGTTATCATTTACCAGTAACGATCACTGGCTGCTTCAATAAATAGTGGGGCCGAAGGGATCTATTCTGGTACGGCGTTTAACCGTAGCCAATTGAACCCTTGATCCACGGGTGCCTTCTTTTTTCATAAAAACTAGC
>DASQWW010000040.1:0-2056 GCA_035640055.1 Nitrososphaeraceae archaeon
TATTGAATATGACAAATTTGCTGATTCAAATTTGCATGAAGGCTACTTTTGTTATAACTGCATATACTGGATTAATGCTAGCGGTGGAAAGTGTATGCTTGTAGAAGATGAAGGACCAGATGTACTTGGAAAAGTTTCAGACGTCATAGCACCACATGGCTGTTGTGCAGGATATGAAGCTAATTTAGGCAAACTACATGATACAAGAAGTCCAAGTGAAGCTGGTGGTGAGAATATAGATACTGAGAGGAATAAGGAAAAGCTAACTACAACAGATGTAACGTGAAACTTTCTTTTTTATTATTATCATCATTATGAAGATTACTCCTTTTTGCGTCAATGTGTGTAGTAAGACAGTCAGGACGTTTGATGTTATGTAAAAAGTAATCTACATTAGCACCGGTTACTTTTAGGCTACTTTTACTCGAGACAGTATCTCATAATTTTGAATACTACAATATTCAAGATAAAAAACTTGTTATATGATATCAACCAAACATAGAGAGTCTCTTAATTCTTTATTTTATTCTATTACGGTATAACGATTTAATTGCTAGAGCCGCATGTGTGCTCACTTTACTTGTGGAATCTCTGCAATATCTCTTTTATAGACTTCTTTGAATTCGCGTGGCTTTGCATCTTTGAAAACGTCCTTACTACAATACCTCATAGAGTATGCCGCCATCATATCCAAAATTGGTTGCAGAGCCAGGCCTTTTTCTGTTGGAGAATACTCTATTTTTATAGGTATTTCATGTGAGTAGACTTTACGTTTTATTAATCCCAACTTTTCCATTTCTCTAAGTCTCACGGATAGAGTTTTGGGATTGGCACCTTCTACAGAATTTAATAATTGATTAAATCTGGTTTGTTTGTTGTTTATCATATTTCTTAGAATTAGAACCGTAAATTTTCTGCCAATTAATTTAAATGTGTTGTCAATGGGACAAGATTTCATTTTAATATTGTCCGATGGGTTTATTATTTGTTCAATGGCGGTATTGCCGGTAGCGACTGCTCGAGTAGTACTCTCCATAGCCAATATAAAATTAGATCATCTTATAAAGTTACCTTTGTATAGTTAGTAAAGTGCTTACCATATCGTAATCTACTATTCATAAGGTAACTTTCGTATTTATATATAATTACCGCATTATAGTTACTTATGGTAAGTTATGTAAATATGATTTCCGAATTTGATAGAGACGATAATTCCAAAAAAAGAAAGTACTCTAATTCACAATTAAAAGCTTCTATTACTGACTCTAATCCTTTAGTATGTTCTATCTGCAAAAGCAATCAAATAATCACAGATATCGAATCTGGCGAGATCGTATGTGGTAAATGTGGCCAGGTTATTTCTGACAAGATTCAAGAAACAGGACCTGAATGGCGGAATTTTGCTTCATCATCAGACGAGTCAAATGATAGAAACAGAACAGGAATGCCTACATCATTAGCTCGCCACGATAAAGGACTAGCAACGATAATTGGAAGAGCTAACAAAGATGCTAGTGGACAGATATTAGATGTCGCTATGCGTTCTACAATGGAAAGGTTAAGGACATGGGACTTTAGAACACAGGCTCATACTCCTACGGATAGAAACCTGAGGCAAGCATTTAGTGAACTTGATAGGTTAAAGGATAAGCTTGGATTACCAGATGCAATAGTAGAAAAGACTGCTTATATCTATAGAAAAGCTCAAGAAAGAGGATTAGTGAGGGGAAGAACAATATCTGGTATATTAACTGCAGCAATATACATTGCCTGTAGAGAAATGGGTATTTCAAGAACACTAAAGGATATTGCTACAATTAGCAATATAAAACACAAAGAACTTGCAAGAACTTACAGACTGCTTGTATTAGAACTTGATCTTAAGGTTCCACTAGTAGATCCATTGAAATGTATAGCCAGAGTTGCAAACAAGACTAAACTGAGTGAGAAGACAAAACGTTATGCAATGAGTATTATGAATGATATTACAAAAAATGAGATATCTGCTGGAAAAGATCCTATGGGACTTGCAGCATCAGTTCTTTACATGTCCTCT
>DASQWW010000041.1:0-4038 GCA_035640055.1 Nitrososphaeraceae archaeon
CTCTCTTGTTCCTTTCCTCCTTTTTTGTTTCACAACTCATAGTAGTACGCGTGTATGTGTGTATGCAATACAATCATCTGATGAGAAAATCAGTAAAGTACATGACTATAAGTGTATAAGTGCTTAAGATATACATATACACACTTTTAGTAATATTTTTTGCCATTTCATCAGAAGATTACACAGAGTACATAGACGTACAGTTACATATATGCAGTCCATGCCTATTAGGTTATCGTATGTTAAGTTACGATAATAACTATTTAAAAAACTTATTGAAACGAGGAACACACATATAGGCATAATCACATTTTTGCATATCTTGGCAGGATATAGCGTTATTATTAAAAGGAAAGTAAGTCAAGTAGATAGCATCATCGCTCTTATGATGCGAATAACTATCTGCATACTCTTAATTCTACCTTTATTATTTCAATATCCGTCCTACTTTGCAATGGCTAGCCTTGCATTGTTAGAGCAACAGCAGAAGTATATTACAAAAAATGTTAGAGGAACAGAACATGAAAATTTTGTAACTCCAACGACAAAAAGAAAATTTATTGGTGCATGGATGCCAAACAAGCTTCCTCTGGAAAAAATGCAAAGTATAAAACAACAAAAAGACGCTATAGACAAACTTCTTGCAGCCGGATTTAACGAATACTACTTTGTGATGAATGACTTTAGGGATTCTCATGTAGCAAAGTCAACAGAAAATTTACTAAAATCAGCAGATAGGACCCTTCTAAAAATAATTATAATTTTACTCCCGCCATCAGAAGGTGGTCCGAATGGAAATTATGACTGGAAGAGTTGGATCAATTATTTTAATACACTTAAGGATATTCACGAGTCTTTTCAGGGTTTTGCTATAGACGATTTTAACTGGATAAGCACTAGGAACGATACAGCATTCAAAAGGAATATCGATTATATGACCTATTCTAATCTTTCTAATGCACTTAACGAAAAGAGAAAAGATCTGGAGTTTTATCCTGTGATATATTTTGAAGGTCTAGGAACCGATATTGCGATTAAAGAATACAATCAATTTACTGGAGGAATAATTTTAGTTAGTGCAAGTTATTATAATATTACAGGTTTGGAAAAAAATCTTGTAACATTTAGAAAAATGTTCTACGATAAACCTATAAGATATGTTGTATATCCAACGATAACTTATAACTACACTAGGCAGCATTATAATCATCCGTCTGATCAGCTTATAATGGCTACTCTGTCCATAGCCACAAGGACTGTCGATGGCATATTAATATGGCATAAAATCAATAGTCCTGTAGTGGAAGATTATTTATCTAATAGACATGAGTCTCGATATCTCTCAAAGATATCTGTTGTCGAAGAAAGACAAATCAGAGACGAAACAATTACACAACTAGTCAAAGGCGATTGATGTCTATCATCATATGAAGTTTTTTAATATATAGCATATATTCTTTTATGGCTAACATTAAGTAGAGAATACTTTGTTATAAAACAAATCGCAATAGTTGGTAGTATTTATTAGGATAGACGGAGAGAGACAGTCATCTATTTTACTCTCCATATAATCGATATCAACCACAAAGAAGAAAAAGGGAATGAGGAAGAAAAAACGACGACACATTTCATTGTTATTTGTACAGTATAAAGACCAAGAAGGGCTAGACCGCACAATAGTATTTGATTTCGATTCAAAGCTCGACTACTGTCATTATAAGTCTATTGGTATAACATATAACCAGTTGGCGGATCTAGAAGGCGAATTAGGTATAATGTGCAAAATGGATAAGAGATTTCGTTGGAGATTAGAAGGAAGGGAAGATTATATCATTGATGAGATAATATATGTAATCACTAACAAATAGAAGAAGGTCGATAACGATCGAAAAAAGTTTTTGACATATATATATTTCTTATTCCTGGTTAGTTATCTTTAAAATGTGATGGATAGTATGATATTAGAGTGTGTGAGTATGAAATAAAATGAGAGTAGATCATATTGCAATAGCTGTCAACAGCATAGACGATGCCTTAAAAAATTACCAAAAAGTCTTGAATGTAGATCATTTAGAAATTGAAACGGTTCCAAATGAAAAAGTCAGAGTTGCAATGCTGGGCTTAGAAGACACAAGAATTGAATTAATGGAGCCTATCAGTGACAATAGTCCTATTAAAAAATTTCTTATTGAACGTGGCGAGGGTATACATCACATTGCAATTACTGCAGATAATATAGAAAAAGATGTTGCTAAGGCTTCGGCAAATGGAATGAGGATGTTAGGTGAATTACGTACTGGTTCTTATGGTAGGAGGATTACATTTATCCACCCAAAATCATTAAATGGCGTCTTAACAGAATTGTGTGAATCGCCAAAAAAAAATGATAATCGTTGAACCAATTATTATCAAATGATCATATTGATTACAATTATGAGATTCTTTACATTTTGATTCTTTTCTTAGAAAGGTTGTTACGTAAAAACAATATTCTTGTGAGCAATTAGACACCATTCTTTCTCGTTCTCAGAAGAGAAAATTGCATATAACTTATCAATACCAGGTGTTTTTTACCCTGACTGCAATGGGAATATTATTATAATTTTAACATTAAAAGGATATGTATGTCAAGGTCTACACAAAAATTGTTGTTCCAACACAGCGGGCTATTAGTATATCAGTATCGATTAAGAAATTTTGCCTCTTGAGAATAATATCTTCTTATCATTAGTGATATGTCACTTCAAGGTTTGACAGTAGCTATAACCGGAAGCCGTAGAGCATTAGAATTGGCCCATGTGATAACTAGCTTTGGCGGCAGGCCCTATATTGCACCAACAATTGGTATTGAGCCAAGGCAGGATTTATCCAATGAAATTGAGAGATTCATAAACCTAATTATACAACGAGATATTGATTATGTAATTTTTATGACAGGACCTGGAGTTTACTCACTTATGTCTGCTGCAAGAACTTTAGGATTAGAACAAGATCTTATCCATTCTTTAGAGAAGGTAATCGTAGTGGCTCGAAGCATGAAGCCCAACAGTGCTCTATCTAAACACGGAGTCAAGACAGATATCATGCCAGATGAGAATACAGCTGAAGGAATAGCTAAGTTGCTGAGGGATCACAATCTGACCGGCAAGAAGATCGGAGTACTTTGGCATGGCTCATATTCTACATACTTAATAGAGCATCTTGAGAAAGCAGGAGCCCAAGTTTTTGGATCTTCAACTTATACATATTCACCTCACCTCAAGGAAAGTGGCGAGAAGATCTTAAAGGCTATGGGTTTTAACTACATATCCCCTGATGAAGCAAAGGTGATTAAGCTCGTAGAGGACATCAATAATGGGCTTATCGATGCAATAACATTTACGAGCCCTCCCTCTGCTCGGGACCTCTTTAACGTCGCAAAATCGCGTAACTTGCGAGAACCACTAATAAGTTCTCTTAATAGCCATGTAATAGTAGCAGCTGTTGGACCTTCAACAAAGAAAACTTTAGAAGAGAACTATGTCCATGTAGACGTTATGCCAGCAGTATATAAGATGGGGGCAATGGTTAAATCGTTAAGCGACTATCTTAGTCAATCTCAGGCGGCCAGTAAAAAAAGACAGAAATAAGTACATAGAGAAAGACTCATTTCATTCAATTAGTATTGAATCATAGACGTTAATATCGTTAATAGTTTGCTAGATAAATGTTTACCGTATTCTCCTCTTCCTCCTGATGATGTTAATATTTAATTAGAAATTGTCGTTGTTATTTTATTATGTTGAGGAGCTATTTTTAGAGATATTGTGCCTCCCCTATATACATAAATTATTCCGATTCTAGATTTGCATATATTTATAAGATTTTTGTTTTTTTATTTTCAGTATTTAATATTTCGAATATACAAATGTGGTTGGCTATTCTGCTCAACTAATGTCTAGAAATTTCAGAAAATTTTTCGACATTTTTAATAAAGGATGATAACATAAAATATTTTACCTGTTCTACAAGGCGGGATATCATAGGGAAAGCCCTATA
>DASQWW010000042.1:0-11676 GCA_035640055.1 Nitrososphaeraceae archaeon
GCCAGAGTTGCAAACAAGACTAAACTGAGTGAGAAGACAAAACGTTATGCAATGAGTATTATGAATGATATTACAAAAAATGAGATATCTGCTGGAAAAGATCCTATGGGACTTGCAGCATCAGTTCTTTACATGTCCTCTTTGAATACAGGTGATACAATAACCCAAATGGATATCGCTGATGCAGCAGGAGTAACAGAAGTGACAATCAGAAATAGATTCAAAGATCTAAAAAAGCAATTACAGTTAAATTAGAATACATACATAAAAAGTCTATTTTCGATTATTATTATTATTAAAGTGGGTCAGACCCTTGTGATTTATTATCATGATGATATTTGATAACAAATGTGATGACTCCTAATTAAAAGATAAAATTAACCTTTGCCCATAAATACTCCTATATTTATTAGGTACTATACGGTAATTGTACGGTATATTATGGAAGACTTCGTACAAGAGGCAAAAAATAGAAATATGACCTGGTTTGATGGGCAACAAAAAATTAACCAACAATCGTGTGATAACCAGTCCTAAAAATGTGGAAACAAACAGGGAGAAAAAATAAATGAAGAGAATCTTAGTAGTAGATGATGAGCCAGATATGAATTTGGCATTAAAGATAATTTTAGAGAATAATAATTTCAAAGTAGATTCATTTGACGATCCAATTTTGGCATTAAAGAATTTCAAAGGAAATTCATACGATCTGCTAATTCTTGATATTAAAATGCCACAAATGAATGGTACTAAACTCTATCAAGAAATAAGAAAGATAGATGACAAAGTTAAGGTATGTTTTTTGACGGCTGGTCAATTATACTCTGAAATGTTTACAGACACTTTTCAGAATTTAGATAAAAATCAATTTATTCAAAAACCAATTGAAAATAAAGATTTAATAAAAAAAGTATTGACAATAATAAGTTCAAACTGCTCGTCGGCAGCATCTAATGATGTGAAATAGGATAAACATGAGAAATTAAATGATGTCCTGTTGTTATTGAATGAAAAGAAATAAGAAAAGAATATTGAAGCAATTATGTAGAAGTTATAGATATTTCATTACCTTTTTCGAAAGTAATCTCATAATCTCCTTGAAGGTAAACATCTGATGAATTAAGAATATTTATATAAATACAATATCATTGGCTCCTCCAATTAATACGGTCATAGCATGACAAACGTGGTAGTTCAATAGGTATTATGCCCTCACTATATTTTTCCTATAATGAGAGAGACTAAAATCCCTTATCAGCCATTATAACCATTCAGCTACTGACATAAAATGTCTTATGTGTCAGATGACCGTAACTATATAGTGATAATAGGGGGGTAGTCAGGAATTGGTGTACCGGCTGAACTATTGGGCTATATCACAGATGAGTCACTTACTATTAAAGCTACTGATAGAGGGGAAACATCAAAAATGGCAATCTGCTTGAAGATTTAAAATTTCTGGCAACAAAAGAAGAAATTAAAACCATGTAAATTGAAAATCTCCAAGTATGGTAAATAGGAATAATGATATCGTGTAAGCTCTTCCAAAATAATCTTCAAGACGGAGTTCAATACAACAGTGCGTATGATATAGAGATAGCTGGTAGTTTAATAAAGAAAAAGAGCATTGAATGTCTAGAAATCTTCTTGTTTCTTTGACTATGATCACATACTCTTAAAGCTATTGTCTGCCTAACTAAACATTTGATTGTAGAATGCAAAAAACAGATACCAGCTTTCAGAGGATCTTTCCATCTAGCTTATGTATTTCTTCAAGGAGTATAGTTGAGATATTGTTCAACCTCTTTTGAACATCAGATCTATTTTTCCCCTTTGAAACTATTTGCACACGTAGCTTTGGCCCATTATTACCATACCCTTGAGGATGTGTTTTCAAATAAATTGAATCTGGATGATTTGATTCAACTACATTAAGGAGAATAGGAGCAAGCATTGCTTCGCTAATACCAACTATTTCATAACTGCATTCAGCAATGTAGAAGTTACCAATCATTTTCCTTATTTGTGGGAGTATATTTTCTAAAAATATTGTTTCCATTTCTATAGGCACTCCTGGGAGACAAACAATCTTTGTTTCAGCGCTTTCTATCAAGACTGAGGGTGCATTACCAACAGGATTTTGAATAGGGAGCGATCCCATCGGAATCTTTGCCATCTTCAATCGAATTTCGTTCAAATCATACTTTTTTAAATGCCGTGCATAACTATTTCTTAACATCTCCACTGCTGTCTTATCAAGAACTAGATCTACACCTAATCCACTCGCGACACCTTGTAGGGTTTTATCATCATAAGTAGGACCAAGGCCGCCAGAAATAATTATCCAATTTGGTTTTCGTACAAGACACTCCTTTAATACTAAGGATATTTCATCAACATCATCCCTTACAACTGTTATCCTCTTTACAAGTCCACCAACTTGTGTGATTTTCTGTGAAATCCAGTGAGCATTAGTGTTAATAGTTATGCCTGAAAGTAACTCATTTCCAATACACAATATCTCAACAGTAAATATTGTCATCATGCTAGTGTTATTTATAAAAGATCTACAGTCATATTAATCCGAGGCTAATGGCTAGGCTTATAGCACATTAAGAGTATATCTTCTAAATGAGTCGATACAAAAGGTTAATGCACAATGACATCGTATATACACTCAGCTTTTCTGCTCATAATCCTATACTAAGTAGGTTATGAATATCTTTTATCAGAAAAACATTCGATGTTAGATATCACATGATACTGACAATGAAAAATTGATTACAAATCAAAATATGATAGTAAGAATTATTATAACTGCGAAATATCTATTACCTTTTGCTTCCTCTTCTAAATTGTAGGTAGCAATATTAGATATATTTTTCACTAGTTCGTATAT
Source organism: Nitrososphaeraceae archaeon (assembly GCA_035640055.1). GTDB lineage: Archaea > Thermoproteota > Nitrososphaeria > Nitrososphaerales > Nitrososphaeraceae > DASQWW01. Next base: position 2,900 of record DASQWW010000042.1, read on the forward strand.
TATAGCCTACATGATTCTTCATGATTCTTAAGATGAATATGAAAATAAACCGCTTGGGCTTTAGTAACTGGAACAGCTAGTGTAACTGCAGCAGATGCTCTAGATGGATCGGCGATACAAGCAATATCAAGTACTTCCTCGTAGCGTCAACAATAGCAACCGCGTTATTAGTAAGACGACAGAAAGAGAGAAAGAAAAGATAAGTCAGAATTGGCTATGTAAATATTGCCATGATGATAGAAACGATAATATACTATCTCTGCAGTTGCTTTTATTTATTCTACATTATTTTTTAATTTTCTGTACTGCTGCAAATTTCTTCTCCTTACTTGTTTTCCTGCAACATTAGATAACTGTTAACTTGACACTATAATTAACATAGCCAGCGATACATAGCTGATGGTAGAAGAATCAATTGTCCTAACAACAATTAGGCAATTATCCAATAGAATAAAGAATGGAGATCTGTCCCCAATGGATTTAGTTGAAGCCTGCATAGGAAGAATTAAAAGGTTCAATCCTTCTCTGGATGCTTTTATCACTGTTCTTGAGAAATGTGCATATAAAGATGCAGCAATTATTGAAAAGCAAATAAAGAAAGGACTGTACCTAGGACCTCTACATGGTATTCCTTTTTCCATTAAAGATATTATCTATGCAAAAGGGGTTAGATGTACTGCAGGATCAAAGATAATGTCTGATTATATTTCAAAGGTTGATGCAACATGTGTTACAAAAATGAAGAAATCAGGAGCGATTCTACTAGGTACAAATAACTTAAATGAATTTGCTTCTGGAATAACTGGCGTCAATCCACATTATGGCTCATCTAAAAACCCGTGGGACATCTCTAAATTATCTGGTGGGTCGAGTGGAGGATCAGCTGTTGCAATTGCAACAGGCATGGTGCCTGTCTCTTTAGCAACAGATACTGGAGGTTCTATTAGAGTTCCTTCTTCTCTTTGTGGCGTTGTTGGTTTAAAGCCTACATATGGAAGAATCAGCAGATTTGGGATCATAGATTTAGCACCTTCACTGGATCATGTAGGATGTATAACAAGAAGCATATGGGATGCAGCTGCTATATTACAAGTTATTGCTGGTCAGGATTCGCTAGATCCAACTACTGAAGATAAAAAAGTGCCCCATTATACAAAAATTATTGAAAGAGAGAAAGAAAAGATAAGTAAGAGAATATCAGTCGGAGTGCCTAAAAAATATTTTTTCGATTATTTACAGCCAGAAGTAGAACGAGTATTCCAGAGCTTCATAGACATCATCAAGTCAATAAACATTAGAGTTTACGATATAAACATACAAGGAAATGATAAAATTGATGAGTCTTGGAGGACTATAAGACTTGCAGAAGCAGCTGAAATACATTCAAACTGGCTAAAAATTAGGCCAGAAGATTACAGTGAGGATGTGCGAAGGATGTTGATACAAGGGATGCATATACCCGCAGTTGATTATCTACAGGCTCTAAAATTTGCAAAGGAAGCAAGGCATGAATATATGAAAGTATTCAAAAAGGTGGATGTCATTATTGTTCCAACAACAATTCTTACTGCTCCTAAATTAGGCGAAACACTAGTAACTATCGATGACAAGAATTTTCAAATCCGTCAAGCTCTTCTTAGAAATAATACTTTATTCAATTGTACAGGCTTACCAGTAATCAGTATTCCAGCTGGGTTAAGTAAAGACAATATGCCAATTGGAGTACAGATAATAGGTGCACCATACGAAGAAGAAAAGATCCTATCAATAGCGTATGCATATGAATCTGTAAACAATAGCTCTAAAAAATTCATTCCTCCTCTTGTATGCTAATCTGTATAACAGCAGAGATAAATGCATATGACTTTATTTAAAAGTGATTTTTTCAAAGGTATCTGAGAGACAAGGAATGCAAGAAAAAACGGAATGGCGCTATATACGGTAAAAGCCAGACAGATACCTTACGCTTAACATGTAAACCGGAGTTAATACCTTATGCAGGAATAGTATTTGATTATAAAAATTAACCCAATAGCTCTTCTCTATTGAGTATTATAGAAAATATGAACTGACTGATATTCCGACAAGTATAAGGTTTGTAGTGAAATGTAATGTATATGCATGGTTAACGCTATACTTTTTGAAGATATATTTATATAAAAAACCGAGTGAAAGCAATATAAACAAAACATGAACTGCAACGCCCATAATAACATGTAACAATGCCCAAATAACCACATGTTTTGCTGTTTTCCTGAAGTAAAATTCTTCAAAATAGTTTACATGGATGAGCATGTATATGAGCAATGGTAAAAATGGCAAAATGCCAAACATCCCCCGTCCACCAAACGGTCCAATCGCTATATTATAGCCCAGCCAGGCGAAACTTAGTACTGGAATCTTAGATAGAAAGTCCATTGCAAAAATAGTATAGCTAATCAATGCACCAACCGATAATGGTAAGAAGATGAGTGCTTTTACTCCAGTTTTCAGATTAGAAAGCCTTGTTTTTGTTTCCTTAGCTAAAAGCAGAGAAGGACCTACTGTAGCGATGTAGATCATTATTAAGTAGATTTCTTCCAAGCACGGAAGAATACCTTTAAACCATTTATATGGTTTGTTTACTCGATATTAAGTTAATTTTGGAAAAGTATTAACTCCTTGGAATTTATTTATATCATTGCTAGTTAGTAGAAGAAAGTTGCTCCCAGTATTACTATATCGTTTTATTTAAGTTGTAGTAGAATATTATTATTAGAGAAGACAAAAAGTTTAACATGTCGACATAACACAATCGCACACAATTTCCAATAAGTAGGCTGGCGAATAAGGTTCTCCAATCATTCCTATCAGGCAGATCTTGTATTTTGTTAATTTGAGTATATACACATCATTTTATACTCTCTTCCATAATTCCCTCAAATTATTTGCAGAGAGTTTGGCGTCCTTCTTATTTGTAAAAACTTCCAAAGTGATGGTCTTATTGTAATTGATCTCCTTAAGCGCTTCGATGGCTTTCTTATGATCAATTAAACCCTTTCCAAGCGGCAGATGTTCGTCAAATTTCCCATGGTTATCATGCCAATGAATGTGTACAATTTTATTTTTAAAAGTCTTAATATAACTAAGAATTGTTGGCATGCCTCCTGTAATAAATGCGTGGGGAATATCTAGATGAACATACAGACCTGGCACACGATTAACAATATATTGGAACTCGGTGAGTTTGTGGATCCCTCTAGAAGTAGGTAAGTTCTCTATCATTATCCCTACATTTAATTTTATTCCATATGTAACAAGCTCTTGTAAGCTTTCTACCCAATTATCTAAAATTATTTTTCTCTTGGTCCCAAAAAACATTCCATTGACATTACCATGAAAGTTAACAAAGGTAAATCCAAGTTGTTTTGCAATCCAAAGCTGTTTTTTAGATTCCGAAATCCAAGCTTGACGAATAGACTTATAGTCAGAACCTAGGTCTACCCATGGAGCCGTATGACCAATTGGTTCTGATTTAAATTTATCAAGTAATTCTATTATTTTCCTTCTCTTTTTCATGATAATCTCCGGTTTTCCTTCTGGAGCTTCTAATCCTATCTCTACATAGTCAAAACCGAACTTGTGAATGTTCTTTATCTCTTTTACAATCTCGATTGATGGATTTGTAAGCAAACCGAATTTTGGAATAAGTATAATAAGATAGTAAAGATATATAATTGATGTTGAGCACATAAAAGACTTTTAACCGAGTTTTGCTCTACATTATGTCTTAACAAAACCAGTTCTAAAAACAAAGTCCCTACGCTACATGTATCTAGCTAAAGCATCTTAAAGAGAAGTAGAATCTAAATAAAATAAAGTAATAAGTATCTATAAACGTCTTATTTGGTCTCACTATAATACTTTTGTAGGCAGGCTAGTATACAGAATTGATATGAAAAGCAAATAAGCATATACAGCGTAACATGATGAATTGCTATAAGAACCAAGAACAATGAAAATAGAGAAAGTTTTGTTCAAGGTAGTTAGAATGTATTGAACTTGTACAAACCAATTGTAGAAAAACAACTAAAGGACGAGACCGCAGTCAAGAAAATTGATATTGATTATATTATCAATGGCATCACAGTAGAATTTGATCGGTCTTTTATAACTAAAGAAGACACGAAAGATAGGTTGGAAAAAATCTGGCTACAAGTTTTGTCAGGACTACTACTACCTATCTTTAAACAAGAAATTATCGATGGGGTTATTACTACACTTTTACGATGATGTTTGTGTTATCGGAGCATATGATTGTTTTAGATCTTCGTTAGAGTATATTTCCTCTCTACTCCTTCTTGACTTTCTTGCTGCAAATTTTGGTTTGTATCTTCCAAGTAATATTGAATTTCCTACTACTGTTACAGAACTCATGGCCATTGCTAAACCAGCAAGCATAGGAAGCCATCCAAATATTCCAACACCCATAAAGGGTACCAATAGTCCACCGGCTATTGGAATCAATCCGGTATTATATGCAAATGCCCAGAATAGATTTTGTTTTATTTTTGATACAGTCTTCTTTCCTAAATCAAGTGCTGTAACAGCATCTCTTATATCGTCTTTTATTAATATAATACCGCCAGTCTCTTTTGCAACATCTGTTCCAGAACCTATTGCAATCCCTAAATCAGCTCTTGCTAATGCTGGTGCATCATTAATTCCATCTCCTATCATGGCAACTATTTTCTTTTCTTGTTCCTTTAACTTGGAGATTGCCTGTTCTTTTTGTTGTGGTAATATTTGTGCTATGACTCTATTAATTCCAAGTTTAGATGCAACCGATTTGGCAGTTCTTTCATTATCTCCTGTCAGCATTACTACTTCTATTCCCATTGATTTGAGTGAATCAATTGCTTCTTTTGCGTGTTCTTTTATAGTATCTGCTAATGCTATTATCCCTGCAATTTTGTTATCAATTACAACAAGAGTAGCCGTTTTTCCTTGAGTTTCAAGCGCTGAAAGAGTAGTATTTATTTCATCAGTAAGTGGGATATTATAATCAAGCATTAGCTTTCTATTTCCAATAATGATGCTATGATCCGCATATCTTGCCTTAAGACCATGTCCAGATATGGCTTCAAATGAATCAGGATTTGGTACCATGATGCCTTTTTCCTTGGCTCTATTGACAATCGCTTGACCTAAAGGATGCTCTGAACCAGATTCTGCAACGGCGGCAAGCCTCAGTATTTCATCTTCGCCTAATCCAGATAAATCTATTATATCGGTCACAGATGGTCTTCCTCTTGTCAAAGTTCCAGTCTTATCAAACACAACCGACTTGACCTTCTTGGCTATTTCCAGATACTCTCCACCTTTAAACAGGATACCATTTTCAGCTCCCTTTCCAGCACCCATCATCAAAGCTGCTGGCGTTGCAATTCCAAGAGCGCAGGGACATGCAATTATTATCACAGATACAAATGATAAAAGTGAAAACGTAAGTCCTATATTACCGATAAAATACCACCCAAGCCCAACTCCTATTGCAACGGTCAATACAGCAGGAACAAAATATTTTGCTACTTGGTCAACTAGCCTTTGCATTTGTGCCTTTCCAGTTCTTGCTTCTTCAACTAACGTAATAATTTGTGATAATACAGTATCCCGTCCGACTTTAGTGGCTTTAACTTTAAGTAGACCACTCCTATTTATTGTTGCACCAATTACTTCATCGCCTTTTGTCTTGTCTGCAGGTATACTTTCACCGGTGATAGCAGATTCATCAATAGACGAATAACCTTCTATCACTATGCCATCAGTTGGTATGCTTTCTCCTGGTCTTATGATCATAATGTCTCCTTCTTGTACCTGTTCTATTGGAATCCCAAGTTCTTCCACCAAATATCCTCCTGGTCCTTCTTTTTGCCTTAAAACCTTGGCCATTTTCGGTTGAAGATCCAATAATTTTCTTACAGCATTGGAGGCTCTTTCTTTAGTCCTTGTCTCAAGCAGTCTTCCAATAAGTATTAATGTGATAATAATGGCTGCAGTTTCAAAGTATACTGATGAAAACGGGAAATAGCTTGGAATTAAGGTAACTGTTGCACTATACAGGTAAGCAGCAGTTGTTCCAATTGCAATAAGTGTATCCATATTAGATGCCTTTGCTTTAATTCCGTCCCATAATCCCCTGTAAAATCTCCATCCGATCCAAAACTGTAAAGGGGTGGCCAATGCCAGCATTACATAATTACTATAGTGCATAACATACATTGGAAATAAAGTACCAAATTGAGTAGGTAGCATATGAGGCAGGCTGAAAATTACTATAGGTATTGCAAGAGCTATGCTTATAGCAACACATACCTTCAGTTTTCTTAACTCTTTTTCAGGTTGTGTAAATTCATCGAGGCACTGTTTACTGCAAAAGTAGTATTCTCTGCCATCTTTCTTATACCTAATGGATTCTGATCTTTCTTCTACAAACATTCCGCAAACAGGATCTTTAGCCATCTTTCTTTCCTTCCTTCCTCCTTTTATATCGAAAAACACACGTATAACTATAGGCCTTTACAATTGTAAAAAATATAATAAGGCATACTACAAAATAAATCATACTAAAATACATATGCCACTTCAACTGGATGATTATGATGTATCCATTCTAAGATCGTTATTAAAAGATGGCCGTAAATCTTTTCGTGAAGTCTCCCGCGAGACTGGAATTACAACACCCACAGTCAAGGCAAGATTTACTAGACTTGTCAATGTCGGATTTATAAAGTCAGTATCTCCAGTTTTTGATTTCAGCATAGTAGAAAATGAAAATATTTTGAAGCCAGAAGTTGACAAACAACAACAGACTAAAAGCGATGATAAGTCTAAAGCTCTAGGAAACGAAGATTACAAGAATAACAATAAAAGACAGCAAAGTCAGCAACAAGGTAGTACAAGATTTAAAATAAAGAGAGGATTGAAAATAAAGCTAAATTGCCAATTTTGTAAAGGACCTATTTTAGGTAGTCCACATGTGCTTAAGTTTGCAAATTATGAAAGGTTTTTCTGTTGTACAGGATGTATGTCTGGTTACAAGCAAAAATATGCAGGAAGAATCGAATCCATAAGAAGAAGATTTTTTGAGGAAGAAAATCCCTAATATATGACAATTATGCTAGGACTGTTACTATAGCTCTAAATTTTCAGTATCCATATTTACTAGGATTTTGATCAAACTGACTTTTACAGGATGCTGAACATAGATAGACTTTCCGGCCATTTACTTCAGAAACATATTGTGTCTTCCTTTCATCAACTAGCATATTACATACAGGATCTTTTGCCATATCAAACATATACTATGTATAAACAGAAATATATAATACCATGAGTTTACGAATGTAAAAGAAAAGAAGTGGTTGTATTGCTTTTAGTAGATGACTGAAGAGCTTTTTTCTGCTGATTGTATTTTTGATTGATATTAAACTCGGACAGCCGCTATACTATAGATACCAATGCAGCTCATATGAATGCCAAATGGAAACCACTATTTAATGCATTGACTTGTCCTGCGTCGCTACTATTATGTAGGATTTCTGTTTGGCCTTCTTCGATCCTTCTAATGTTTATATTATTACCAATGCTTCCCATAATTAGTAGAAGCAGCAGCATAAGGATTATTTTCTTCGATAAGCTCGTTTTTACAGTGGTTTTCGCCAAATAGTAGTATATCCTGCTACTGCTATTTAGCACAATGAAAGCTATAAACTATTTTATTCCATTAGACCATCATCTTCTTGAAATTTCTTTCTGCTTGTTATAAAATTGTGAAATTATTTCTATTGTTTCTTTTTTACATCAAATTAAAAGTAATTGTTTGTCAGTGAAGTATGAATCAATTTTTACTTCTTGTATAAGTCGCAAATCTCAGTTTTTGTATTTGGCTCTGTTCTATCTGTTGGATTTCTTTCTCTTTTTCTACTCTCTCAATCTTTGGATGACACGAATAACAATAATGACATTTAATACAAGTATGTGGTGTTCTCTTCTTACAATCAATACACTTATTGTAAACTAAATTTTCGGATGTAAGATACTCATGCATATAATAATAATGATTGAATAACAATAAATAAAAGATGAAACCCTTTACAGGGAGGGAGGCTATGACCTTTTTATTACTATGTGTTCTGTGTCATACTTCACTTTCTTTTTTTAAGATAAAAGAACAAAAATATTAGAATCAAGCCAATCATAATATAGTTTACTGGTGGACTAATAGCTTTGGTAATTAACCCAACTTTTGGGATAACATATACTACCTTACCAATATAATCTCCTTCTCTAATAGGATAGTCAAGTAGAGGAATTGAATGTGAGTTGGCATCACCCTTTGTTCTGATGATTCTATTATTCGCATTATCATCATCAGTTATAATAATAATCTGTGCAATTCTATGTACAATTACTTTGTGTTCTCCTTCAGTTGTTACACCAGGAGTTTTGAAAACTATGATATCACCCACTTTGAGACTATCAAATGGAAAGTTGTGTTGAATAATTATAAAATCACCAACGTTAAGAACAGGTACCATACTTTCACTAGCAACCATATAAAAAGGATTATAGACACCAAATGCAAATCGAAAGCCAAGCCAAAAAATTGCAATTCCAATGATAACAATAATTATGATATACTTTATTTCATTTGGAATTTTAGACTCCTTCTTTCTATCTAGCAATTTTTAATTTTGTATTATATTTGATAGATAAATGTTTGGTGTATATATCTT
>DASQWW010000043.1:0-32353 GCA_035640055.1 Nitrososphaeraceae archaeon
CCGGGGTTTATGTTGTATATAGAAGGAATTGATCAATCTAGGGATTTTAATTTCTGGGAGGGGGAGTAATATGGAAGCTATCTTATCTGCATTACAGTCAAAAAAAATTCGAAATATTAAACCGGCTCTAGTCATTTCAAATAGACCTGATGCTCCAGGACTTAGAGTTTGCTTTGAAAGGTTTGGTATACCTACTAAAGTCATTTTGAGCCAAGGTTTGAAAGGTTGGGATTATGATCAAAAAATTGTTGCAGCTTTGCATCAAAGTGGGGTTACTCCTGAATCTGGTTTGATTTGTATGGCTGGATTTATGAGAATTATTAGTCCTGAATTTGTACAACGATACAAAATGCGAATAATTAATATCCATCCTTCTCTTCTTCCATCATTTCCTGGTCTTTATGCACAAAAGCAGGCAGTAGAGTATGGTGTCAAAGTTTCTGGTTGTACAATACATTTTGTCGATGAAGGTATCGATTCTGGACCTATTATACTGCAGAAGGCTGTACCTGTTTTGGAATCAGATACAACAGAAACACTCTCTGCTAGAATTTTAAAACAAGAACATAAATTATATGTTAAAGCAATTAGATTATTTGCTGAAGGTAGAATCCACGTAATTGGTCGTAGGGTGGCGATTCAAGATTAAAGGAGATTTATACGTGTGTTGTTCTCATCTTTCAGAAGAATAAATGTGTTTATTAGGAGATTTTGTAATTTGGACCTAAATGATTAATTATTAATAAAGCAAAATAATAATAATAATAACAATAATTGACAGGACGTATAATAGATGGTACTGCTGTTGCAACGTATGTACGATCAAGAGTAAGCAAAGTTGTCACTAGATTGAAAAGCCACGGCATTGACCCATGTCTTGCGACGGTGCTGGTGGGTGAAAATCCAGCTTCAGCTGCCTACGTAAAAAACAAACAAAAAGCCGCTAATGAAATTGGAATTACTACACGGGATCACAAAATTCCCTCTACTTTCAAACAAAATGAATTATTAGAGCTTATCAATCTATTGAACCATGATGTGGAGGTCCATGGTATTTTAATTCAACTTCCTCTCCCTCCTCATATCGACGAATTCCTGGTGATCAATATGATTAATCCGAAAAAAGATGTCGATGGATTAACTCCTTATAATTCAGGTATGCTGTTGAAAGGAAAAGGAATTCTAAAACCGTGTACTCCTTCGGGGATAATGGAATTGTTAGACTATTATAAAATCGATGTTACAGGAATGGATACTGTGATAGTTAATCGTAGTGATTTAGTTGGAAAGCCTTTATCATTCCTTTTGTTAGAAAGAGATGCCACGGTGACTATTTGCCATTCACTATCAAAAGGCCTCCATAACAAGTTGAGTACTGCTGATCTTATAATAACTGCTGTTGGAAATCGTGACCGCTTTACCCTTACTGCTGATATGGTAAAAGATGGAGGCGTGGTAATTGATGTTGGCATTACAAGATATATGGGAAAATTGAGCGGTGACGTTGAATTTCAATCTGTAAAGGAGAAAGCATCTTGGATTACGCCGGTTCCAGGAGGCGTCGGACCCATGACGGTTTCTATGCTATTAAAGAATACTGTTTCTGCAGCTTCGATGAGTGAGAAGGTGATTTGCTAGTTATTGACAATAATGCAGACATTAAAAAGTCAATTCGTCAACAAATATTAAAAAAACGGGATAGATTATCAAAACTGCAAATATATACGAAAAGTCTCATAATTCAGAGACGTATTATCAATTCATATGAATTTAAATGGTCCAAGGTTATAGGAGCTTATTTTCCAATTGGATCTGAAGTCAAAACACAACAAATCATAAACTTCGCCTTAAAAAATTATAAGATCGTAGGATTGCCCAAAGCAGTTGGAGATCAGATTATTTTTTATAAGCTACCAGCTAGTAATTTTGAAAGAAATGCTTTAAACATGGGCAAATTTGGAATCAAAGAACCCTCAGAATCCTTTGAGACTGTAGACTTCTTTGATCTCTTAATCATACCAGGAGTTGCCTTTGATAAAAGTGGGAATAGACTTGGTTATGGAAGAGGGTACTATGATAGATTCCTTGCAAGTAAAAATCACTTTTGCTCAATCGGACTAGGTTTTGAATTGCAATTAGTAAATCAGTTCCTGCCTCATTCTAAGTTTGATCAGAAACTTGATGCTATTGCTACAGAAAGAAGGATGTTATATTTCTAGTCTTCTATCAAGAGCATTTCGGGCTATGTCTGTTCTATAATACTGATCATTATTGCCCCAAGAAATTTTATTTACCACTGAATATGCCTTTTTAATTGCCTCACTAGCATTAAAACTTAATGAAGTAACAGATAAAACTCTGCCTCCATCCGTTAATATCCTATTTTGTGCATCACGCGACGTCCCTGCATGAAAAACCATTGTATCTTGATTAAAGTTTGAATCAAGCCCTTCAATTAACTTGCCTTTTTGATATTTACCTGGATAGCCCTTTGCAGCCATAACTACGCAAACAGCAAATTGGTCTTTCCATTGTATAGGTGGCATTGAGTCTAATCTCTCGTCAACTGCAGCATTTAAGTATTCAAAGAGGTCGGAGTTCATTCTCATCATTATAGGCTGACATTCAGGATCGCCCATTCTGACATTGAACTCCAAAACATAGGGTTTTCTTGATTCTCTCTCAACTATTATACCCGCATAAAGAAAACCCTTAAATGGATTGCCCTCATCAGTCATTCCTGAAATTACAGGTTCCATTATTAATGTCATTATTTTTTGGTGAAGTTCATTATCTATTATTGGGGCAGGAGAGTAACTACCCATTCCTCCTGTATTTGGTCCTCTGTCATTATCAAGCAAACGTTTATGATCTTGGCTTGATGCAAGCGGCACAACAGTTTTGCCATCGCAGAGTGCAATAAATGACACCTCTTCACCAAATAGCCTATCTTCAATTAAGATTTTACTTCCAGCTATACCAAATTCATTTTTGACCATAATGAGGTCGACTGCATCAAGTGCTTCCTCTATATTATCGCATACTATTGCTCCCTTGCCAGCCGCAAGACCATCAGCCTTAATCACCAATTTTTTTTTCTGTCTGACTACATAGTCTTTCGCGCTTTCTGGATCAACAAAGGTACGGAAATTAGGAGTTAGGATGCCTTTTTCATTCATAAATTGCTTAGCAAATACCTTGCTTGACTCTAATAAGCTAGCTTTCTTTGTAGGACCGAATATTTTGAGATCTTTGTCAACAAAGGAATCAACTATCCCTACACACAGAGGATCTTCTGGTCCGACTACAGTAAGACATTCGTATTTTTCTGCAAAACATGCTAGATTATCAATTTGAAGAGGAGTGATATTAATATTTTCAGAAGTTCCTCCGTTCCCCTTAGCAAAAAAAGTTTTTCTTACAAGATTACTTTGTGAAAGTTTCCATCCAAGAGCATGTTCTCTTCCCCCTGAGCCGACTATTAGGACATTTTTTTTTGTGTCCTTCACCTTCGAAGATAGGCTATGACAATAATAAATTGGTTGGGCTATGATCCTTCTCTAGCTTTCTTCTAGTCCCCTTTTATTTGATATGAGTGAGTAATGGCTTTGTATGGAAATAGAGGAGGAGCATGGAGATGAAACAAAGAGAGGATTAGCGTCAGCCAGTGAAGAAACCAGATTAAGGGTGGCAAGAAAAGGAGGAGCTGCACCACATCAAATAAGAGGTCTAGCTGCCGCAAATACCGAAACGAGGTTAAGAGTGGCAAAAGCAGGCGGAGATACAAGAGCTCAAGACAAAGAGGGTCTCAGAAATGCTGGGAAAAAAGGTGGAGAAGCAGTAAAAGCAGAATATGGCGTAGAATTTTATCAATCAATAGGGGAGAAGGGAGGAGAATCTGTAAAAGAAAAGTATGGTATTGATTTTTATCGTGAAATTGGAGAAAAAGGTGGAGGGATCGTCAAAGAGAAGTATGGTTCCAAGTTCTATAGTCAAATTGGAAAACGTGGAGGAGAAACAGTCAAGCAAGAACGTGGACCTGAATTCTATAGCGTTATAGGTAGGAAAGGAGGAGAAGCCAAGATGGAAGATACATCCGGTTAGCTCTCAGCTCCTTAATAATTCCTTTGAATTATCTGACAACAATGCTTTAATAAAGCCAGCAAACTCCGAATCGTGGAATTCAATGGCTATAAATTGTTTCTTTTCTCTTGCTTGCGAGATGCATTTTAAATGATAACAAGGTTCTTCATTTGAAAGAGTTTTGAAATAATAATTTTTACAAGAACAAAATTGCAAATCTGGATCTGTCCAGTATTCTGTATATCTGCTTAGAACAGTCCAAATCTTTCTACCGCTTGGCTGGAAAATATGAAGTTTAACTCTGCCTGAATTTAATATGTCGTCCATACGTTCAGAGTCATAATTTTTCACAAATAGAGCTTATTAACTATGAGAATTTAAATTAGCTTCTAAGCCAGTGTCTACTCATTTCAATTCAATCTCGATTGTGACTTTTTTCTATATCATTTATCTTAAGCATTGAGATGACATCCTCCTTTAGTGTATAGCCGTCAATTAACCAGAGTTTTGTAGAGATCAGATTTAGAAAGCATTGGAGGATTAGTAGAATAGTCTCGATAAAAGAAATCAGCTATTTATTTGTCTGAAATGCGAGTATTCAGACTGTGGTCGATATCCGTCCTCTATACCCATACCCTGTATTGTTGCTAAGCTATTTACGAAATGGCATAAGACGGCGGTATATTGTAATATCTGATTTGCATATTGGTTTTGAGTCAGACCTAACTGCAAAGGGAATTAGCATTGATTCAAGCCTCTTAATAGAGGAAATGCTGAAAGAGTTATGTTATCTCATTAAATCTCAAAGTGCTGAGGCAGTTATAATACTTGGCGACTTAAAGAACACCATTGCTTCAATAAGCAAGATAGAGTGGAAAACTGTCCCCAATTTTTTTGAACAGCTTTCCGAGAATGCTGAGGTATACTTTATTCCTGGAAATCATGATAGTAATATCAGGTTCTTGACTCCATGGAACATCAATGTTGTGAGTAGCAAAGGGATGATCATCGACGGCACTCTTCTCATTCATGGTCATGCAATGCCGTCTTTTACGAGTTCATCGATAAAAAGAATCATAATGGGACATATCCATCCTATTTTTAACAAACCTGATAGCCTAATAAAAGGCCAAAGAGTATGGATATATCTAAATGTCAGAAAAGAATGTTTGATTCCAAGAGGTAAGGGTATTCTAGATATCATAGTTCTTCCAAGCTTTAACAAGTATCTCTATGCAATGAATAGAATCCATAAAAGATCCATTTCTCCAATAATTACACGAGTATTGAGTGAGCATGCCGTCCAGCGATGTCTGATTTTGACTCTTGATGGATCAATTGTTGGAAACATAACAATGTTGGATTATGTCATTTAGCTCATCAGGGAATCTATTTCAATTACTCAATTCCCTTAAGTGAATTTATAATTTGATATAACTACTAAGTGAATTTAACGTAGGTGTATTGCTCTTTAGCCATTCCAGAGTTTTGATAAAAGAATTAGCTACCTCCACAGTGGTTATGACTGGAATACCCATCTCTACCGCCTTTCTTCTAATCTGGTATTCGTCATACAACATGCCTACATATCTTTCAATAGTGGAAGTAGATGGAATGTTTATAATGAAATCAATCTTATGTTCGAACAATAACTCGGAAATATTGGGCTTTCGATCCGGTTCGCTAATCTTATAAACATGCTTTACATCCTTAATGTTGTTGCTCTCAATAAATTCTGCAGTATGCTCTGTTGCCATAATATTATATCCCATCGATGATATTAATGAGATCAATGTCAATAATTTTTCCTTGTTTTTCTGTCCACCAACAGAAATCAGTGCAGAACCAGATAATGGAAGCGAATACCCTGCTGCCATATAAGCTTTGGACAAGGCGTCATAGAAGCTATTTCCAAAACATGCTACTTCCCCAGTTGACTGCATTTCCACACTGAGTACAATATCCGCTCCTTCAAGTTGCATAAAAGAAAATTGAGGGACCTTAATTGCAAATCCTGTATTCCTTAACCATATATCTTTTGCAATTTCTGGAAGCGGTTTATCTATCATAGCTCTGGCTGCAAGGTTTATCAAATTTACCCTTACAAATTTTGAGACAAATGGCATGGACCTAGAGGCCCTCACGTTTGCCTCAATTACCAATACTTCTTCATCCTTTATAAGATACTGTATATTAAATGGTCCCTTAACTCTTAAAGCCTTTCCAATTCTAATTGAATAGTCGAGGATATTTTCTAATGTTTTCCTGTCGAGTCTCCATGGTGGTATACACATCATGGCGTCACCAGAATGAATCCCAGCATTATCAATGTGTTCAATAATTGAACCAATTATCACTTCATTGCGGCCTGCTACAGCATCTACCTCTACTTCAGCTGCCTCTTGTAAGAACTTGCTGATTACCACAGGGTAGTCAGGACTAACATTAGTTGCATTTGTTAAGAATTGTTCTAATTGTCTCTCATCCCACACAACTTTCATTGCAGCACCACTAAGAACATAAGATGGCCTGACAAGAACTGGATATTTCACACTATCTGCGAAATGCTTCGCTTCTGATAGTTTTACGAATTTATTCCAAGCTGGTTGTTTGATACCCAACGAATCTAATAATTGTCCAAACTTAGCTCTATCTTCTGCCCTATCGACATCTTCACTTTTAGTTCCAATGATTCTTACGCCATGTTTAGATAGTTTGGGAGCCAGATTGTTCGCTGTCTGTCCGCCAACGCAAGTAACAATTCCAGTTGGATTTTCTTTTTCATAAATATCCATAACTCTCTCAAAGGTCAATTCTTCAAAATATAATCTGTCACAAAAGTCATAATCAGTAGAAACCGTTTCAGGATTGCAGTTAATTATAGATACTTCTTTAATTCCATTTTCTTTGAGACCGGCTACCATATTGACTGTCCCCCAATCAAATTCTACGCTACTGCCAATCCTATATGGACCACCACCAAGCACTATTGCACTTTTTGCTTTGTGCCTATTATCTGTAAGCTGAATATCATCTGTCTGACCGCCATACGTCATATATAGATAATTTGTTTTTGCAGGCCATTCAGCTGCCAATGTATCAATCTGTTTTATGATAGGCTTGATTCCAAACTTTTGTCTTAAGTCCCTTATATTAAGCTCATCTAGACCTAGGCACCTTCCAATCTGTTTATCAGAGAATCCCATTTTCTTTGCTTCTCTGATGATGTCTTCATCGAAAGTAGATTTGCACAGTTTGTTGTGCATGTCAAATATTTTCTTGATTCGAGTTAAAAACCAAGGATCAATAGCAGAAAGTTCATTTATTCTTTTAATAGTCATACCTGCAGACATTGCTTTTATTACAGAAAATATTACCTCATCATTTGGATGTAGCAATGCTTGTTCTATAGATTCAATATTATCCTCATAGTCTCTTGGATTAGATTTCAAAATATCGGAATTGGCTATCAGTCCATCTTTCCCAATTTCACACATTCTTATTGCTTTTTGAATTGCTTCTTCAAAATTTCTACCTATAGCCATAACCTCACCTACAGATTTCATCGTACTTCCCAAGCGACGTTTCACAAGTTCAAATTTTTGAAAATCCCATCTTGGCATCTTTACAACAATATAGTCTAAGGAAGGTTCAAAATACGCAGTTGTAACTTTTGTAATTTTATTAATCAACTCAGGAAGGGAATATCCAAGTCCAAGTTTTGCAGCCATATAAGCAAGGGGATATCCTGTTGCTTTGCTTGCAAGTGCTGAGGATCGAGACAGTCTTGCATTAATTTCGATGGCACAGTATTCTTCAGACTGAGGATTTAAGCCAAATTGAATATTGCATTCACCAACAATTTCGCAGTGACCTGTGGCGCGAAGTGCTGCTGAACGTAATATATGATACTCGAAATTATTCAATGTCTGTGATGGAGCGACTACAATGTTATCGCCTGTATGTACACGCATTGCAAGAATATTTTCCATATTGCAAACGATAACACTATTACCGTTGGTATCACGCATCACTTCATATTCAATTTGTTTCCAATGACCAACGTATTTTTCAACTAGTACTTGATGAACTACGCTAATCGACAAGCCTCGACGAACAATTTCTTGCAATTCATATTCATTGTAGGCAACACCGCCCCCTTTCCCGCCAAGCGTGTATGCCACTCTGACGATAACAGGATATGTAATATCATTAGCAATCTTTAGAGCTTCGGGGACCGAGAAGGCAGGTGAACTTTGTAATACAGGAATATTGCTTCTAATCATAGCTTCCTTAAAGAGCTGTCTGTCTTCTGTAGTCTCAATTCCTTTTATTTGAGTACCTAAGACTTTGATTCCATATTTTTTTAGCGTCCCATTCTTATATAATGATACGCCGCAATTAAGTGCAGTTTGTCCACCGAAGCCCAGAAAGATTGAATCTGGTCTTTCACTCTCTATTACTTTTTCGACATAATATGTGTTTATTGGCAACAAATATACTCTATCTGCAAATCTACTATCTGTTTGAATAGTAGCAATATTTGGATTTACTAAAATGCTCTTTATTCCATCTTCCTTAAGCGCTTTTAGGCATTGTGAACCGGAGTAGTCAAATTAGCGGTCATTATATATGACTTTCGCCTGCTTCTCCGATTTTAATTCCGCCGCTTCCAAGAACAATAACCTTCTTTATAGTTTCATATTTTGGCAATTTTCCTCCCCTTTTTTTTACTGACTTCTTTCTCTACACTTTCGCTAGAGGATATTTTTATCTGTGGCTCTTTTTTGAAAGTGTTAATGATTTCACTAAATTTATCGAAAACGAACATGCAGTCATAAGGACCTGGGGATGCTTCAGGATGAAATTGTACTGCAATGATCGGTTTTGATTCGTGTTCAATTCCTTCAATTGTGCGATCATCCGGGTTTGAAAACCATATTTTAAAACCTGTCTTTTCTAAGCTCTTTGGATCAATTCCGTAACCATGATTCTGGCTGGTAATATAAGCTTGTTTATTTTGTAGATTTATGCATGCTTTATTTTGTCCTCTATGTCCAAATTTCAATTTATATGTATCAGCCCCTGCTGCTAAAGCAAGAATCTGGTTTCCAAGACAAATTCCCAAAGTTGGAATTGATGAGTCAATCAGTTCCCTAGCAGTTTTAATAGTAGACTTGCAAGTTTTGGGATCCCCTGGGCCGTTACTAATAACTACGCCTCTGGGCTTGTACCTCATTATCTTTTCATATGATGTGTTCCATGGAAGGCGTCTAACCTTGTATCCCGTTCTAATCAAATTTCGTATAATACTATACTTTGTCCCTGTATCCAATAAAACAATACAATCCTTGTTTCTGTCTCCATATTCACGAGGTTCACTTATAGAAACCTCTGGCATAAAATTTTTACCTTCATATCTTTCTCTTTTGATCAACTTTGATAATATTGAATCGTCTTTAATCTGATCTGAAATTGACACTGCCGCTATCATTACTCCTTTACTCCTAAGTTTTTTTGTAAGTTCCCTTGTATCAATTCCATAAATGCCTGGAATTTTCTCTTCGTACAACCATTGGTCGAGTGTCTTGCTACAACTCCAGTGACTGGCTATGTCTGATAGATCGTGAATTATTAATCCTTTAACTTGAATTTTGTCAGACTCAAAAAACTTGGGCAAACCATGATCATCTTTAATTTCCTTACTAGGAACTCCATAATTTCCAATTAGTGGATAAGTCATACACAATATCTGGCCGCGGTACGAAGGATCGGTAAGTGCTTCTGTATATCCTACCATTCCAGTATTAAAAACGACCTCTCCAGCACTATCAATAGGATAGCCAAAACCGATGCCATTAAAAATACTATTATCTTCTAACAGTAATTTCCCTTTGTACCTAGGATAGGTTCCTTGAAGTATCGGAATTTGTAACCCTCTGCTGATCTTTAGAATTGCAAATTTAAGCTTTGCTCCTCTTAAATAACTAGAATTTTGCAAATCCGGAAAATTATAGGGACAACTAACTGGCTCATTCTAACAAAGCTCCTGAGAGAGTCATATGTGTAGTTAGATTGCGTACGATAAAAAACTCTAAATCAAGTATTATATTGAGGAGTGGACTATAGTCTTGAACTCACGTTGATATAAGATGTTGATATCAACTGACAATATGCTATGTGCTGATCTAGTAGACAATATAATGCCAATAAAAGGTCAACACTTACATAATTATAAATTGTCTTTTTATATTTTGTATATATATACACATATATATTTACACATTTTCTGTCTTTTTTCATTCCTTATAGGTGTAGCATTAGACTGCTGACAAAATTGTCAATAAATAATAATTTCACAAGTAATAAATAAATGTAGCAAAATACTCCCTCAATTAGGAAATGACCATAGAATTAAGAGTACATCCATTATTTTTTAGAGAGTTTGCGGCAAAAACATGGGTCTCTCCGACAGAAATTGTCAAAGAGTTAATAGAAAATGCTTTTGATGAAGACGCTACAAAGGTTCTTGTTACAATTCTCAAGAATGGATCAATAGTCATTGAAGATGATACAGGAATGGATAGTATCAGTATGGAAAAGTTCTTGCTTTTGGGCTCACCTCATAAAAGACACGAATCCATTTCACCAAAATTAAAAAGAATCAGAACAGGAAGATATGGTACAGGAAGATTATCTTTTTTTAATTCGTTTGAAAGCATGAAGATTAGGACTAGGCGTGATAAATTTATAAAGTCTATTGCTATTGATGGGGCTAGTCTTGATAGACTATTTACTGGCAACAGCAAACTAGAGGAGCTTGTTGAAAGGCCCCTCAGCCGTAATGGAACTGAATTGACGTTGCAAGGCTCAAAGTTAATTATTGATGCATTTCGATTATTGAAAGAGATCCGTAAATTAGCGATTTTGAGACAACCACTGTTCGAGGTATATATCAAGGAATCTGAAAATTTTATAGAATGGGACTTTAATGGAAGTTTGTTAATTAGACCACCTGATATTCAAGGTGACAGAATTGCCGTAAATATTGATAATGGTCTGATAACAGGAGAACTAGTAATTGCCAGAAGACCACTTTCTGAGGATGAGAGAGGAATTGCCGTGATGGTAGGCAATCATATCGTAACTCGCAGCCACTTCGGTTTTGATACAAAATTAAATAGGGTTACCGGATACGTTAGATGCGATACTCTGACCTCAAGATTTGCCGATAAATCTGCTTTAATAGAAGACCATCATTACGAAAAATTTAATCAAGCAATGAAGACAATGATAATAGATACAGTCCTCCCACGCTTAATAGAATATGAAGATGTCCTAATTACCCGTGAAGAATCTAAAATTTATCGAGAAATTGATAAAGTACTAGGACAGGCCATTGTGGAAAATGTTGAGACTCAAGGTGAACAAGAAGTTGAGGAATATGAGATGATCAATATGAAAGAAATTACTAAGCCAGTAGATAACATATCAATTAGCCAAGAAAAAAAAGATCTACCAGCCGACAATATATCGTCGGCACCTTATTATACACATGCTTATAATGCAGTGGTAGACACTTCTAAGGGAACGCAAAATTATGAGGAGAACAAACCTCTGATTGTCACAAATAATAACTCTGACAAGCTTTCTAAAATTAATCAAATTGATTATAATAATCCGCTGCAACAAGGAAATCAAGAAGAGGTGAAAAAGGTAATAAATAATATCTCTCAAAACCAAACACCTAAAATAACAGATGAAGAAAAAAGGAAAGATAATTCAGTAATAAGAACAGAGAAAGTCAGAAGACCCATTGTCAAAAAGACGTTTGCATTAAAGAAAGTTGGATACAAGGTAATTCCTTACGAAGATGAATTGGATTCCAGGTACAGTTTTACAAATGAAAATGTGGTATTCGTAAATAAGGCAAACTCAACGTACCGTGCAGAAGCTGCTAGAGGTGAGGAATTCTTGCTCAGACATATTATCGGCATAGTTGCCGAGACTATCGCCGAATCAAAGCATCCCGAAGGAAAAGACGCCCTAGAGCTTCAAAGCAGACTAGTTGCCGAGGCAATAAGAATTCATGACCATTCCATCATGAAAAAAAATAATAATATTCTTTCTATAAAAAAGTGAACACATAGATAGATTCATCATATAAGTGAATTCTGACAGGTGAAAGGGCAGATAACGTAGATACGGTTTTTTGTTTTTGATAATAGAAACGACTAAATCTGACTAATATCAGATATATGCTGAAAATATATGGCATTTCAACTTCAATTTATGCCTGGTGCTACTGCAGTGGGAATCTCTTACACGAATGGGGTTATCTTGGCTTCTGAGAAACGTGTTTCATTCGGAAACTTTGTCGTATATAAGAATACAAAGAAAACTTTCCCAGTTACAGATAAGGTTGGAGCTGCGTGTGCTGGTATGGTTGCAGACATGCAAGTTTTAATAAGGCAAATAACAGCTTTAGCCAAGATTAGGAAACTCGAAACACGACGTAATATTGCCCCTAACTCAGTCGCAAAGTTAATGTCAGTTGTTATGTTCGAAAGAAGGTTCTTTCCACTATTGACTCAGGTCGTAGTTGGAGGAATAAATGAAAAACCGGAAATTTATACTCTCGATCCACTGGGCTCAGTTCTGCCCGATGATTATGCAGCGGTCGGCACAGGAGCAGAAATGGCTTTAGCTATTATGGATGAGGAATACAAACCTAGCATGTCAGAAGAAAAGGCTAAAGAATTAGCAGTAAGAGCTATTAAATCTGCTGTACAGAGAGATGCGGCCAGCGGAGATGGTATAGACATTTTGATGATAACCACAAGTAGCATAAGAGAAGAATCACTCAGCTTCTAGCTTTTCTTGTGCTTTTACAGAAAATCTAATATTCTATATATCTTATTGTAATGGTATTCTATTTTATTAATTATTGATAAGTTAGAATGAAACTGGAAGTATCTTTCGGAACTTGCGTACTTCATGGATTTTGATTTTTTTCTATAATGACCTTGCATCGATTTCTTTGTATGCTTCCCAAACCTTGTCGCTAATATAATGGAAATTATTAATTATACAACCCTTTGCCTTAGTAACAGCAACTTGACTATCCTCAACGGCAATACCTACAGCTAATATTTTTGCATGAGCTTGATCTTTTACGGTAACAATATCATCTTTTTTGAAAATGTCAAAACTAGTAATCCCTGGTCTCATAATATTAGCACCATTACAAACGAATTTTACAGCACCCATGTCTACATTTACAGTAGGAAAATATTCCAAGATCTCGTATTTTCCGAGAAATGGCAAGATAATACTTTCATTTATTTGAACTGCTGTAAAATTCTCAAAGTTTAAAATACGTTTACCATCTTCAATCTCATAGACCTTGAAACTCTTAATCTTGGGAATAATATCCTCTGGCCATTTTTTTCGAATTAATTTTACAAGATTGGATGTATCTCTCTTTGAAAGAAAAGATATTTTCAATTTCTCCTCATAGGAATAAAAGGCAATAGGATTTATAATTTCTCTTATTTTTATTGGTTAGTATTCATTTAATTCTTGTGCAAGACTATAAATGACTACGATAATACTTTTTTGGTTCGATAGATAATAATAATATCCATGAAGTGTAGTTTCGAAACCGCTAGAATTGAAATAATCTTTTTATCAGTTCTTTTATTTAGTAATTGTCGTGTGTATTGGAAATAAGATCCGGCTATTTCTTCCATATTGCCGCTAAATTTAAAACTTGAGAGAACTACTCAATTAATATGAACATTACTTTAATATATAGACTTGAGGAAGTATTCGTTGGATGGACGCAAGAAATATTGGATTAAGAAATATTGAGGTGGCTGATACAAAGATTTGTTCCATTGATGGCGAGAGCGGCAAACTAATCTATCGCGGTTATGATATCCTAGATCTAGTTAACCACTCTAGATTTGAAGAGACAGCTTACCTTTTATTATTTGGTGATCTTCCTAGTGCAGATGAATTGTCAGATTTCTCCCGTCGATTAAGGGAGGCACGCAGCGTTCCTGAGCCTATATTGAAGAATCTAAAGAATCGCCCTAAGAGGGCAAAACCTATGGACGTTCTCCAATCGTGTGTTGCAGAGCTTGCCGACTATGATTTGATTATAGAAGAAGACACAAAAGAATCAAACATTAGAAGAGCAATTATTCTCATAGCAAAGATCCCTACAATCGTAGCAGCATGGAGCAGAATTAGAAGCGGACAACAGCCGGTGGATGCTCTGAAGAATGGGACTCATGCAACAAACTTTCTATACATGCTTCGTGGGATAGAACCATCCCAAGAAGAGGCAAAGGTCTTTGATATTTGTCTTATATTGCATGCTGAGCACAGTTTCAATGCTTCAACTTTTGCTGCAAGAGAAATTGCATCAACAAGAGCTCATATGTATGCCAGCATAAGCGGCGCTACAGGTGCGTTATCAGGTGAATTGCATGGTGGTGCAAATATTCAAGTAATGAAGATGCTTCTTGAAATTGGTGAACCTGTTAATGTGGAAAAATGGGTTGAAAATAAATTGCGTCATGGAGATAGGATTATGGGTATGGGCCATGCCGTCTACAAAACTTTAGATCCCCGTGCTGATATACTTTCAAGGTTATCAAGGGCTATGTCTAAGGAAAAGGGTACAAAATGGTTTGAAATTACAGAACGTGTTGAAAAAGCTACTAAAAGATATATGCTTGAAAACAAAAAACAGTCGATCTATCCAAATGTAGACCTGTATAGTGCTTCGCTTTATTATAGCATGGGCATTCCTATGGATCTTAACACGCCAATCTTTGCGATTTCTAGGATAGCTGGATGGTGCGCACATGTCATTGAAGAAAAGTTTGCACAAGCAGCTCCCAAACCGGCACTTTATCGTCCTAAGGCTACATATGTAGGAAAATATTGCGGGCCTATGGGTTGCGAGTATACTCCTATTCAGAATAGAATTTAAAAACCCACATAAACCGGAATGAAGTCAAGGAGAGCCTCCTTATATGATAGCGATGATAATTATAAAATACAATATTTAAGTTTGAGTTAAGATTTGAATTATCATAAAAGATACTAAAAGGATTCTATCTTATGATCTGACTGTTGGAGGTCTATATCTAAGAATAGCTCCAATTTTTCCAAGACTTGCTAGTTGAGCTCCTTCCTCAGTTTTTGCTGAGATTACTTCTAGTCTGCTTCCAGTCGAATTGGTCATTTCTTCCAAATAATCAACAATGTCCTTTTCGCTGAATTCAAAATCAATTGCTCCACAGGAGGGACAACCTTTAGACAAAAATTCCTGCTTTAATAAAATCAAATTGGCACGATCCGTAAAGTTCTGTTGCACTCTCCCACATCTTTTGCATTTGGTATCGACTTTTAAATAATTAATATTATCTGTCACAATAACCATATCAATGATTCCATTTTGTAAAGATTTTATCACATCAAAAATTCCATATATTCCAAGCCCTTTTCCTGAGTATACTTCAGACATAAACTTCTTTATTATTTTCTTTTCCTCTATTAGACGATATTCTGCCATGACCCCCTGCTCATGAACTTTATCAATAATTTCCCTAATTCCTTCATCCCCTGAATATGATGAATCAAGGGTAGCGATAACATTGTTTTGCAATCTATAATCAAGATATTCTTCTCTAAGGAAATTTTCTTTTGTAGGACCAGGTCCTCCTACAATGATCCCCTTGACCTGATATTGGTCAATGAATACTTTATGGGCATGATCCGCAACTCTGTGATAATAATCATTTATTTCATTATCTCTAAGCCTTTCAAATCTTCTTGCTGATTGACCACCTTGTCGATGTTTCCCTGCTACGCCTGATGTCATTGTGTCAATTACTTCCCATCGATCGCCGGTTAAGATTCCGAGTCCAGCCTCTTGGGTGTCTATGGCTAAGATTCCTATCACTTTATCATCCTTCATCATATCTTTCAAATGGTCTGTCCAAAAATGATCATCGCATCGGTACAGATTTATCTCCACAGGTTTAGGTGGAATAATGGAATACAATTCAATTTTTTCTGTACCAAGACCTTTACCCGTAGGAACGGCTCCACAAAAGATTACAAGTCCATTTTCAGGCAATTCTTTAAAAAGTTTGAGATGTTCGATTGTTCTACTTAACGCGTCTTGGACATGAGTTCTAGTTAAGTCAGATTTAATGTTGGAGGCAGTACCAGCTTCCTCCCGTAATTGAGCTATAACATCAAAAATCTGACGGCTCGGTGGAATATATACTGTTACCAATTCTGTCCCATGACCTGAAATGTTAGAAAGTTCATTTAGAGTTTTTGTTAGTTTATATCTCCTTACCGAATCCCATTTGAATTCATCATCCTTTGTTTTCATTTTGTTTGACAGCAAGCAACCTTGGTGTACACATAATATAAGCATATCAAAAACTACTATATTAAATACCTGGCAAATCATCTAAGCTTGAATTTAAGGAGATCCTCAGACGCATTCAACACAAATAGAAGGAAAATTTTGAAGATGATAACGTCCTATCAAAATCACTTTGATTGTGGTAGGTCAAGGTTATAAGACAGTACGTGTATATGATTTAAAATCCTTTTACAATGCTGCCAAGACTTGAATATGTCAAACAGGCCAGACTTAGGTTAGGAATTACACAAAGGAAGTTAGCATCACTAAGCGGTATCAGTACATCTATGGTTAACCAAATAGAATCGGGTAGATGTAAGCCCAGTTATGAAACTGGACGAAGGATCTTTGAGGTTCTAAGTTCCTTAGAAAGTCAATCTTCTGTGAAAGCAGGTGAAATCTGTACTCGTAGATTAATTTCAGCGCAAAAACATGAAACACTCCAGACTGCAATAAATAAAATGAGAAATAATTCGATAAGTCAAATACCGGTATTTGATGGTTCGCGGCTTGTTGGAATAGTGAGTGAGGACCGATTGGCTAAAAGTATAGTAGAAAAGGATGAAAGGAGTTTACTAAACATGCGAATTTCTATGGTTATGGAGCCCCCACCTCCAGTAGTCGACATATCAATTCCTGCAAAGGCTCTCATTCCTCTAGTGAGATTTGCAAAGTGCATCCTCGTCAGTGAAAAAGCTGAGGTAATAGGAATAATTACAATAACAGACACTTTGAAAATGGTTGAATCGTAACTTTAGTCCTTTAGTTTTTCAAGACCAACACAACAATCAGCGTACTTAATGCAAGATGGACAGATATTAACCTCGGATGTCATAGAAAGGCAACGACCACATAAAGCGCACTCTTTCTTCTCAAGGTCTTGTCTATTAAGGAAATTCTGTGTCAACTGCAATAAACCCTCGAAAACCCTATTTGAATGCTTCTTTGGCTTTACTTTACAAAAACCTATAGGTTGCTGCTAAATCTTATCCTAGTATATTCGTTAACAAAAATAATATGAAGTATCTTAAGTTATAAGTGTCGGATTTAATAGCTTTTTGATCTTTTGTGCAATATTAAAAAGCTCTTCATAATGACTAACATGCCTATTAGGCCATTTCCCATCTGGACTGTCATCCTTAAAGCGTGGTATAATATGAATATGGACGTGAGGAACAATTTGATTAGCAGCCCGCCCATTATTCTGCCCAACATTGAAACCGTCTGCGTTGACCGCAGATACAACAGCCTTTGCTATAATAGGAACAAATGAATATAATCTACCTACCTCTTCATGAGGCATTAAAAGGATATTATCATAATGTATCTTGGGAATAACGAGAGTATGTCCAATATTTATAGGATATTTATCCATGAGCACTAAAAGGTTGGAATCTTCATAAATTTTAGCAACCGGTAACTCTCCTGCAATTATAGAGCAAAAAATACAAGAATTTTGTACCATCAATCATTTTACTCCCTTGTTAACTTTTTATATGTTTATTTTTGTTTCATCCACATTTCTATTCAAACAGAAACAAGTTAGAAAGCAATTGCTTATTTTTGTAAATCTTCTGTCGACATTAATTTAACAGGTTTCCTCCTGTTAATCTGCTATAGCTGATTCTTGTAGCGAATTTTAAATATATTAAATCCCGACTATTTTATTATAATATGGGCGAAACAGTAGAATTAGATAGCTTTGATATAACTTTCTCTATACGTTGTCCTAAATGCGATTATCTCAACGAAGAAATTTCTGCTAAGGATCTCTTAAATGGTAACGCAGAATGTGGTATGTGTGAGACGCTCTTTAAGGCTGAAGGGCTAGACGCTGTAAAAGTTTCTGCTATACTTGATTGATATTACAGCGATTAATTTAAAAAATAGCTTCTCTCATTTATCTTAAAATATATAAACGTAGAAGATAATATCATAATGATACTCCCAAGTAGAAAGACTGTTGAAGGACCATCCAGAGCTCCGCACAGAGCAATGTACAAAGCAATGGGTCTTAAAGACGAGGATTTGGGCAGAGCCTTGGTCGGAGTATCTTCTACATTTAACGAAGCAACACCATGTAATCTACATCTCAACACACTTGCGCAAAGCGCTAAAGAAGGTGTCAAGTCCTCAGGATGCACGCCTAGAGAGTTTACTGCAATAGCCGTCTCAGACGCGATAGCAATGGGTCACCAAGGAATGAAAGCTTCATTGGTTAGTAGAGAGATCATAGCCGATTCAATTGAACTTATGATGAGAGCTCATCAGTATGATGCCATTGTAGGCATCTCCGGCTGTGATAAGAGCTTGCCTGGAACGTTAATGGGTATGGCTCGTCTCAACCTACCTGCAGTCTTTGTATATGGCGGTTCGATCATGCCTGGAAATTGGAATGGCAAAGAGGTAACAATTCAAGATGTCTATGAAGCTGTTGGTGCGTATGAGGCAAGAAAGATGACACTAGACGAGCTAATAAGTTTGGAAAACGTTGCATGTCCACATTTCGGTTCCTGTGCCGGAATGTATACAGCAAATACTATGGCATCGATAATTGAAGCAATCGGAATGTCATTACCCGGCAGCGCTTCCCCTCCAGCCGAGAGCAAAAAGAGACACGAAATATGTTATAATAGCGGAAAAGCAATTAAAAATTTGATAGAAAATGACATTTGTCCAAAGGACATAATGACATTTGATGCATTTGAGAATGCAATTGCAATCGCAAACGCTATTGGAGGCTCAACTAATGCAGTGCTTCATCTTTTGGCGATCTCAAGAGAAGTTGGAATTGGTTTGAAAATAAAAGATTTCGAAAAAATCCGCAGACGAACTCCCCATATCGTTGACATGAGACCTGGTGGGGTCTATACAATGCCCGATCTAGACAAGATTGGCGGTATTTCTTTAATTTTGAGTAATCTACTCAAGAAAGGATTAATCCATGGCGATACTATCACTGTTACAGGAAAAACAATAAGAAAGAATCTTGAATCAATTAGTTTTGCTGCTGCATCGAAAAATCAGAAGATTATCAAATCAATTGAATATCCCATTCATAAAGAAGGTGTGCTCAAGATCCTAAAAGGTTCACTTGCTCCAGAGGGAGCAGTGGTTAAAATTGCCGGCATCACCGTTACAAAATTCGTTGGAAAAGCTAAAGTCTTTGAGACCGAAGAACAGGCCTTTGAGGCAATATCAGACAGAAGGATAGGAGAGCATGACGTTATTGTTATCCGGTATGAAGGACCAAAAGGAGGTCCAGGTATGAGAGAAATGTTAGCAGTTACTGCGGCACTTATTGGTCAAGGACTAGGAGAAAAAGTCGCTATGGTAACTGACGGAAGGTTCTCTGGAGCAACCAGAGGGTTGATGATAGGCCATGTGTCGCCAGAAGCTATGGTTGGAGGACCACTCTCAGTAGTGGAGGACGGTGATGAAATATCCATCAATATTACCAGAGGAACAATAGACTTAATGATACCACAAGCCGAGATTGACAAAAGAATTAAGAGATGGAAGCCAATTAAACCTCATTATAGTAAGGGCTCGTTAGCCAAATATGCTTCACTAGTAACGTCTGCATCAGAAGGTGCAATAACTGTTCCTTCTATCTGATTTTTCAATGATCCATTTAAAAAACAAATCTAATAAATTTTTGCTGAATATATGAATAACTTGAAGGGCGTAATTAGCTCTCCTACATGTTCAGACCATTTTTATTGTTCATACACGAAGATTTTTCTTTGTGTTTGTCATAATGCTCTAGAGGCATCTTGGAATACCCTATAATAGTTCAGCCTGAAGGAATTAAATTGCTATTAGAGAAAATGGCAGTTGATCAGTTATATCATTGTATATTTGAGAATAGAGTTTTTCTTTTCTTCATAGATGAGGAGCAACTTCTTCATTGCTATGAAGTAGAGGACCCGACTGCTATAAAGGAAATTTCTGCAAAACCTCATGACATTGAGTCGATATTAAGGAGATATGCTAAGCTTGAATAAGCATTTTTAATCAACAAACATTATATTCCAGCTTCTGAGTTAATTTCACTTAATGACGACAAGTAATGATAATACAAAGAATAAGGCTAGCAACGAGATTTTTGTAGGCAAAAAGCCGTTGATGACATATGTCACGGCAACATTGGTTCAACTTGCTAATGAACCCATAGTAGTTATAAAAGCAAGAGGAAAGAGTATAACTAGAGCCGTTGATGTGGCACAGATAATTGTAAAAAGAATGGATACCTTAGGTTACAAGATAGGTCCCGTAAAGATAGGTTCAGAGATAGTCCAATCTCAAGACGGCAAAGCCCGAAACGTTTCTACAATAGAGGTCGCAATATCTCGCGTAAAATAAGATCTTGTCACGAGCCTAGTCTGTTCAGTATTTTGTTACGATATTTTTAAACTCATAATATAGCTTTGATGAAGTATATCAACTACTAAAAATGTAAGCAGGCAATTAAAATATTTGACTCGAATATAATACTACGTTATTAATTATATTTATATACATATATACTGAGCTATTAACGCTCTTTTGAAGTCTCAATGAATAATTAAATGAACATAATAAGTGATTTAAGCGATAACAATAAGGATCACCTTAATATATGTTATCTATGAACAGTAACAAAACTAAACTACTGTTCTAATAGTCTGAATTCTTTGAATGGATATCTTAGCCAAATTATCTCTACATTTTTTTTTCCAACATTTTAATATATTCTTTATATGCCTTTACTAGTTTAGAGTACTGCAGCATTAATGTTCCATATATTTTGGTAATCTCTTCAGTATTATTGACTAGTTTGGTCTCGCCGGATAAATCAGTCATCTTCTGGGTTATATCCTGTAATTCATTTTCATATAATTCAATAGTATATTTTAGCCGGGTTAATTCATCTGCAGACCTTGACACATATTTTATTTAATCTTATGATATTAAAGCATGTTTCTCGGATCTGGATTGATGATATTAATAGTTGATAAATTACAACCAAAGATTACTTTCAGCCGTTTATTAATTTTTAAACATAAAAGTACCAAGTATATTCCATTAAAGCTAGCACTGCCATTCGTAGCAGAAGAAATATCGCCAATTATTTGAATTCAACAACAACAACAACAGCAGCAGCAGCATAATTGGAGTACTCTTTGCCTGTTTATACTCATTAGTTGTCTATGTAAACCTGTATGGCGTCACAATATTAAAAATACAATAAAAGATTATATATACTGAGCTCACTCTCGTGAAGAGTCTGAAAACAATCAATTAAGGATAAGTAAAAATAGAATAATTAATTAACCATTTGCATATCGATTGAATTTCAGTGCGACGGTCGTCCAGTTTGGTCTAGGACATCAGATTGCCAATCTGGTAACCCGGGTTCAAATCCCGGCCGTCGCAATAGTTTGATCTGAGACAATATAATTCACATGTTCGCATGCATTGAAAAACATCAAGCCTATACGACATTCAATTTTTGATAGTATTTATACTATAGAGTGAAAGAACTAACTTTAGTAATACTTATAACAAAAGGCCACCGAGCTCCTTAACAAGGAGAATTAGCTGCGGACTAATTCGTGATACTTATTTATCATTATTACTCTCTCTCTTATAGTACTTGTAGCTGCTGGCTACATTAAGATAGAATTAGATCATCATTATATGGTTAGATACTGTCTAAAAATTCCTGCTAGCAGAGAGAGATATATATGAAGATATCCTCTTATCGATTCATTGGCAAATGAAAGGAGCACATCACGACCTGCTTCCTATAAAAAAATCATAATTGTTGTGACAATAGTGTTAATAGCTACAGCTGCAGCCAGTATCTTATTAATCAGAGAAAAAAATAATAATAATAATAATTATAATAATAATCCCGCAGTAAAGTCGATTGAAGATTCTAGGAATGCTGCGATCGAGAATTTTCAAAGACAATTTTGTGGTATCGATACAAAGGCTAATTCAAACATGTATGTAAATGAATTTACATTACCACAGACTTGCGAGATGCCGTTAGGGATAGCTGTGGACAATGAGGGTGTCTGGTACA
Source organism: Nitrososphaeraceae archaeon (assembly GCA_035640055.1). Lineage (GTDB taxonomy): Archaea > Thermoproteota > Nitrososphaeria > Nitrososphaerales > Nitrososphaeraceae > DASQWW01. The sequence continues at coordinate 22,614 of DASQWW010000043.1, forward strand.
TATCCACTAAACATGGGACTCTTGGTCTGTATAATTTAAATCAAAATAAAGTCAATAAGGAGATTTCCATTCCACTATGGAAAGCACGTTTTAATCCGATTGATTCTTCACAGGTATGGACTGTAAAGGAAGATGCAAAAGGTGATATTTGGTTTACTGATGAAAAACAAAATTCAATCTGGAGGTACATAAAATCTTCAGATATATTTGAAATGTATAATATCCCGTCAAAACCTGCTTACTTTAATACGATTTATCCGGTATCATTAGATTTCGATTCCGATGGGAATGTTTACTTTGTGGGTATACGTTCAACTTCTCTTTGGTTTGGAAATCTGACAAAAATAAGGAATGGAACATCTGAAGGGATATCCCAGATTGCTATGCCAATCGACCAATTCAAAGGAGTTGATCATGATTTAATCAGCACAGGTTCTCTTGTAGTTGACCAAAAGCGCAAAGCAGTTTGGATCTCGATGCTCGCATTTGCTAAAAAGGGCCAAATTTTGAGGTATGACATGGATACGAAGACTTTCAAAACTTTTGATATGCCTGAAGAGCTTAATTCACCTGTGGGAATTGCGGTTGATAATCAAGGAAACTTATGGATCACAGACCATGGCACCAGCATTTTTTATAAATTAGATTCGTCTACTGATAAAATTACAAAGTTTGTCACTTCAAAGGCTTCAACTAGAATCTTTGGCGGCAATACTGCGCCTGAGGGAGCCTATACTCTTCCTTATTGGATCCAAGAAGGTCCCGATGGATTATTATGGTTTAATGAACATACGGGTAATAAGATTGCTAGATTTGATCCTGTCAACATGTCATTAATTGAATATTGGATTCCAACACAGAATAAATTATTTGGCCAATGTGCAAATGACAACAAGATATCATGTGGAATAGCTAATGCACTCCAATTTTCAGTAGGTCTAAATAATCAGGTCTGGTTTACAGAATGGACCGAAAATAAGATTGGCATGATAGATTCACAAAAACAATTGCCATTTTCAGTTTCCACGTCTTCTCAACAGTTAACTATGAAAAAGGGCAAAACTGCAGAAGTTAAAGTGGTAGTGACAGCGCCTTCTTCTGATGTGAAGATTAATATGATAGCTTCAGGAACTTTCAATCCAGATGGAAGTCTTGGAAATTCCACAGGCTCATTTAGTGAACAATCATTTTTGATAAAAGGCGGAAATTCTAAGCAGGTTTCCTTTATCTTCACTCCCGCAGCAGATTTGAAGCCTGGAGAGTATATGCTGATGATAGGTGGAGAAAACGATGTTGTTTCATATTTAAAAGCAGTAAGGCTCAACATTCTATAGTATTCCTTTCCAAAGGATCGAACCTGCTTTTTTAATCAATCATTTTCCATTGTATGTTATTTTTTGTCTAATACTACCAGACCTGGCATTTCATCTCCAGCTAGATATCTCAGTGTTGCACCACCACCAGTAGAAACATGGCTTACCTCTGCTTCTGAAACCCCGGCTTTTTTCATAGCTTCTAGAGTATCCCCTCCACCTATCAGTGTATTTGAACCCCGCCAGAAAGCTAAGGCCATACTCTTTGCAACATTGATGGTTCCATTTGCAAAAAGTCCAATTTCAAATAATCCCATTGGTCCATTCCAAAATACTGTCCCAAAACCCTTCCCACCAATTTCAGCAGAATATGCTTCGACTGTCTCATTTCCAACGTCAAAGCCTACCATACCATCGGGAATATCACCTCTAACCAAACTTGCAGAATGGTCATTTGGAGAAGTAGCGATTATATGATCAGTTGGAAGCTTTATTTTATCACCAAAGGTTGAAAGTGCCTTTCCTACCCAAGCTAAGTGTTCAAAGTCAATTGATGAGTTGCCTGTTTTAAAACCTTTTACCTTTAGAAAGGTGTAGGCTGCAGCTCCACCGATAAGTACTCTATCTGCTTTGGGAAGTAGATTTTCTAAAGCTCCTATCTTATCTTTTATTTTTGCACCACCAATTACAAGTGTAAATGGTCTAACTGGATTTTCTTTTATCATAGAAAGATATTTTAGTTCTTTATCAAGATTAAACCCAGCTAATCTTATATCGAATAATTTCGCTGCACCATATGTGGATGCATGCCTTCGATGAGATGTACTGAAAGCATCATTCACATAGATATCAGCTAGTGTGGCAAGTTGTTCCGAAAATATTGGATCGTTTGATTCTTCTTCCTTGTGAAAACGCAAATTTTCTAGAAGTAAAATATCACCTTTATTCATTTTTTTTATTTCTTCATCAACGACATTACCTACAGAGTCACTAGCAAATCTAACCCTGGATTCTCCCAGTATATAAGATAACCTTTTGGCTACAGGAGCCAAAGAATATCTGATATCAGTACCTTTAGGTCTTCCAAGATGAGAGGCCAAAACCACCTTAGATCCGCGTTTAGTCAAATAATCTATAGTTGGTATAGACATACGAATTCTATAGTCTTCGCCTACTGAAGAATTATTCACACTTACATTAAAGTCAACCCTCATCATCACTGTTTTGCCATAAAATGATGTATCTTCTATATCTGAAACAACCTGCAGCATATTTGTATGTAGGATGTTTTGTAATGACTCAGAATAAAATTTTTCCTTAAATATATCTGAGACCTATTGATACTAAGTATATGAATTGACTAATCTTCTGTTTCCGACCTTTGTTCTTTTAGTGGAGTTATTCGGATAGAAGAAGGACATCCTAGTTTGCTAGAGGCGACTTTGAATCCTTCTTTAGCAAGACCTAAGTTTGCACGAGTTACATATGCCTCAAATATCACTTTTCCAGGTTGAACTCGTGCTGCTAATCCTGTTGCCTTACCAAATGCTCTTCTCATGCCCTCCTGTAATCGATCTGCACCAGCTGTCGCAATCATTTTATTTTCTCTTAAAACAACGTGCGGATATACTCTAATAGAAGAAAAGAAGCTCATTTCTCCTGCTTTTGCCATCACTTTATTGGCAGCCAGCCTTGCAGATTCTAGAGCGTTATGCCTTATCTGAATCTCCTCAGTTGGAATCAATTCAATTTTGTAATCATAATAATTATCCTTAGCTTGGCCAGAGGAGAATCTGGCGATTTTATTTTGTGGTTTACCTGAAATATATTCGCGTCTGACGTAAGGCATGCCCCGTGGTTCCCTATAATTAACTCCCTTCATTTAAGACTCACAAATTTTTTTAATACTTAAATGTGATTATTTTCTCTGATTTAATCGTTATGTCATCACTTCAGCATATTCCTGATAACAGTGAATTTCCGTATACTGTTGAAGCAGTTCTTGCTGATGAAGGTTTCAAGATTATTGTTACAGAAGTAAGGTTTCAAGATCAATTAAGAAACAAAGGATTTGGTGAAAAAGAAGATTCAGAATATATACTGAGACCATATGAGGCATTATACCTCTTTTACACTAAACGTCTCCTATTAAAAAGCCAAAGAGGTAACCTTAATTTTGATTCGCTTGTGGAAATGGCACTGAAAGAGGACAAAGATATCTTGACAAAATATCTAATATACCGAGACCTAAGAAGTAGAGGTTATATCGCAAAAGAAGGTTTTGGTTTTGGGATAGATTTCAGAGTCTACGAGAGAGGAGAATTTGAAAAAAAACCTGCTAAGTATGTTGTATTCGGGATCAATGAAGGTGTTCATATTAAAGCGAATATTTTTTCAAATTCTATTGAACAAATAAGCAAAATGGGAAAGGCTCCAGTTATAGCGGTAATTGAAAGAAGGGGAGAAATAATATACTACAAAGTATCGAAAATGCATCGGTTTGCTGAAGCCAAAAGGAACAATAATGACATATAGAAAAAAGTACTATCGCTAAACTATTGAGATAGGAGGTAGAATGAGAATTAGTTACATTAAAATAAATAGATTCTGCTGTTAAGATCCTGTTGGCATTTAAAGAAGTATACTGTCACGATTGTAAATTGGTCCTAGCTAGGTATAATATTAGGTACTTTACTGATGCGAACGTTGCAGAATTGGTTAGACTTCATTACTTTAGACATATCAAGAGCGGTCATTCATTGGTAACAAGAATTTCAAAATAAATATTGACTTTTAATAAATGTCCTATCTTTCTTCAGATGTTTAAACAACCAGGCTATTTGAGAGCTTCTGCTCTCTAATGATTGACGGCTCCTCATAAAAGAAACTTCTTATTGGGCCATCAAATTTTGGAATATGACTGCAGAATTATGACGATGATATGATAGTCCACCTATTATTCTGGCTATATTGCTAGGAGAAGATGACGACTATTGACCGGACTACCGAATTCTGCAGTATTAAATGCTCCGGCCGGGATTTGAACCCGGGATCGTCGCCTTGAGAGGGCGAAATGCTTAACCGGACTACACCACCGGAGCTCACAAAGCAGACACATCGGATTCTTCATATAAAACTTATCACAAATGTAAAATGTCTACATTAGACTTTTTAAAGTGTAATAAGTTTTTTGTAAAATTCTTGTTACCAGCTTTCCTTTAAGTTTTTCATACCTGATTACTATTTTATATTGTATAAAATACCATTTACAATTAAGAAGTACGTAGACGAGAATATCTCCTATCCTGTTGGGATTATTGGTTGTCGAGCTACCAATCCTGAAATGTCTTTTGAATGTTGCGAATACGATTTGGCAATTTTTAGCGAGCAAAAATATGGAAATAAAATTTTAAAATTAGGAAATTACAAAGCGGAGTTAATTAATCTGCCGTTAACATATACACAAAATAATAGCTTAGACTTAAAAGGTATGATTTTTTTAAAAGGAAATGATAGTTTTATTTTATCATCTATTGGTAAGACTTTGGATCCTGAACATTATTTGAAAGTATTAAAGGTATCAGGAAAAAAACGAATAATTAATTCACTTTTCTATTACGAAGCAATAAAAAAAAATATAGAAAAGCAATCTCTTATGGCATCGATGTGGCTGAAAATATGTGCTTACGACTTCCTTGGTGGAATATTAGCTTTGTCTGGTTCAAAACCTATGCCTCTTCATGAATTGAATCAGATTAGACACATGAATATTAATCGACAGGATATCGCAGACGGTGTTAGGATCGCTTTAGAGTGCATAGGACTAGAACGTGCTACCAAATCCATCATTTTAAGATCCTTAGAGGCAGTATCAGAGCTAATTTCAAAAGAACATGATAAAGAATTAACTCTAATAAAAATAAAGCATTTGATAGACAACGATATGTTTTCGGATTGTTATTATTATCTAGGCAAAATTGGACAAAGAATCCTGACAAGTAAACCGGAACATTTTTGTAGCGATTATATAAAATTAATTCAAATCTCATTGGATTTAGCTAACGATACGCCCCAAACTGAAAATTTACATTCACAACTGGTAAAAATAAGTAAAAATATTTTAAGACAAATCAACTCTCCTTTCTAGGACTCGAATAATTCTAAAATTATCTATAGTTTTAGCACCTGTAAGTTGTATATATTGACCATAATATACCGATTAAGTGATTTGTGAACCTCACATACGCGTCTTTACAATCCCTTGAACAAAATTTTCAAGTTTGTAAAAATGTTTTATCCAAAGTGAATTCATGATAAATAAAGAAGGAGCTGACTGGTAGATATATCTAGCTAACAGAAACACTGTTAGTCTTGAATGCTTCATTCATGGTCAAATATTCTTCGATCTTCATCTTAATATCATCTGGCTCTGTGTCTTCCATTCCAGTCAGACCGGCTTTAAATGAAATTTTATTTCCTGTGATGTTTATATCTCCAACTTCCATATCTGCGTATACGTTTACAAGTTCATTAATCCATTCTGTTGCTTCATTTTTATTTACGCCTGCTGTATCTATATTTACAGTCAACATCTTGGTCATTTTGTAATATCTAAAGCAAAATTAAATCGGCTGTTAATAAAGTTGGCGTATAAGAATTAGAAAGATAAGCGTTGTAGTTAAATAATGATATTTGATTTTATCGATCAAATTTCCATTATCTTACTTAGTTTCAAAACCCCAATATTTTACAAGTTCTTTCTCAAATTTTGAAAGCTGATCTTCATTAAGTGGATCTCCACAATTTTTATGTGTTGGAATAACCCTCATCCCGGACAATTTAAATTCTACTTCATAAAAGTGAACTTTAGGACATTTACACATATGTTGAAACGTACCTTCTTTAACCTTCTACTTAATTGTTCTCACCATCATCAGATCTTCACTTTGGAACGAAATTTTAAATTGGTAAGCAAAACAACTTAAGTGTGTACTCTGCACTAAGAAATTCCGACAGCTAAAATAATATATCGCCATCATTCAATCACAGCCATGAAATGACCAAAAACATTTATCAATTCGATCATTGTATTTTAGATAATGGTAAATGAGAAGCATATAGGAAGAAAAGGCCCTAATATTATGAACAGTATTTTTACTTACTCCTTATTGGTTATGCTGATTACAACAGCAGTTGCTTTGACAGGTATGGAAATTATTTTTGATGAGATCAAAAAAGTATATGCTGCCGATGGTGACAATACCTGGTATCTTGGTAAAGGTGTTAAACCAAATACGTATTTTACATACAAAATTCAGGATCACGACACTAATGAAGGTCAACCTTTCCTGATGAATATCTATTTTAAAGAATTTAATCCCACCCAGAAATACTGGATTGCACCTGCTTATGTTGTTGACAACCAGGGAAAAGTTATTAATGGCACTTTTCATTTAAGTGATTTAGATCTAGCCATCCTAGGAAGCTCACAGATTCCAACGGAGATGTCACCTTATAGAAGTGCTTATACAAGTTCACTACAGTGGCTGTCTTCTTTTGTTTCCAAGTCAAGCCCCCAGTCATTGACTTCTGCTTATTGGGGTAGAACGGGATCCATAGGGGGTTCACCAGTTGCCCCAGCCGGGGCAGCAAAGGTAACGGTTCCAGCTGGAACGTTCGATACCACAGTAATTACTTGGCACAAGGGAGTTGATAACAATGTTTGGATAAACAAGAATATGCCCTACCCAATTAAAGCACAAACGTTTGCAGACGTAACAACAGGTAACCCACCTGTACAGTACGCCTTTGATCTTTTAGCAACGGCTCAAGGACCACCTCCTGAGCCTAAGAGTCAAATAGAAATTCCTCAACCACCTTTAACTTTACAAACAGGACGAGGAACATACTATATACAGTTACTATGGGATCCAAAAGTAATACAACCAGGAAAAGATACAAAGTTTGGTGTCCTTTTTATGGATAATTCTAAATCTCTGCTTAGTCAGGTTAGTTACAGCTTCAAAGTAACAGATTCCAGTGGTAAGGTAATTCAAGACCTCAAGAATCAAAAAGCTCCAGATGGCAGTGGTATTCAAACAGTAAGATTTGAAAAAGCTGGTCCGGCTGATGTGTTAGTAAGTATAGATGCCGTGGCTGGCACTCCTAGTGGTGAATTTATAGAGAATGTAGATTTCGGAGTAATAGCAACTGAACCGACAAGAACAATGGCCACTAACGCTACTACTACTACTAATACAACAGCACCAGTACCAGAATTTCCAGCAGCAGGAGTAACTGTGATAGTCGCAGCAGTCATAATGTCGCTATTAGTTCTACTTACACGTACGAAATACTTAGATGGAATAGGCAAGAACAATAATAAATGGTTTGGAACCACTAGTAACAACTAGCCAAAACACTTGTTCTTCCTCAATATTGTCCTTGTTCTTTTCCCTAACGTTAAATAATATACAATTATCAATCAGCGTAAGTGTCTCCAAAGCAACAAGTTTTTTTATTGACGGCAATTTTCAGCGTCATAGGTATAAGCGTAAGTATTGCAATTATCGCCGCTGGAGGAGGCTTTTCAGGTCCTGCTCCTTCAATTTTTAATCCACCATCTACTTCTGATTTGTGGAAAGTAGGTGAGAAAATCAATGAAGGAACAGTGCTTAATTATTCTTTATTGAGTATGGCTCCGCACAGTTCACTTATAAATGCAAAAATCTTACTCAATTTCACTAAAGCTGTCAACGATTACTGGGAAGTTAACTTTCGAGTCTACAACAAAACAATAGTAAAGAATGGTGTAGTGTTTCTTTCAAAGGACCATTTACTACCCAAAGAGTCTATCCAAGAACAATTCAGGCCATATTTTGAGCCTATAGAGTCATCAATATTTGCAGTTAGAGATATTGCTAGAGAACCTAAGTATTTAGTTAATGGAGCAATATGGGATACAATCTCTGTTGGTGTACAGTCTATTCCTATAAAAATAACTGGTAAAGAAATGATAGGAACCAAAGCTGGGATATTTGACTGTTTTATATTGAGTTATAAGATTGGATCAAAAACAAGTAAAATTTGGATAACACATAGCTCACCTTTGCCGGTGAAGGCAGAAGTTTATGATTCTGATGACAAGCTTGAATACAAATTCGAGCTAACAAAAATCAATATTTAATTTTTTATATAGCTATTATTAAAAAGTACGTTATTATACTTTCTACATAAGAATTAGAACTTTCTAATTCCTCAGAAGCTTACGCTAAAGTAATTTGAATTTACTTGTAACTCTATCTATTGCCTCAGATGGAGCAGGGCCTATTCCTATACAAGTTATTGTTCCCTGTGCAATTTGAGTAAGACCGCTGTCCTGTACCTGGACTACTGTAAGATGGACACTTTCAGCGAGCCTCTTTGCTTCAACAAGCTCTTCTAAGCTCTGCACCTTTAGAACAACTTTGGCCTGTCCTCTCTCAAACCATGAATGAAACCAACTAGGATGATACTCCTTTGTCTTTTCTACTCCCATTACAGCAGCATGAGCTACCTGCGCTGCAAGTTTACCAGTCCCCATTCTGAGATCTTTCCTAACTACTATGACTTGCTTATATTCCACATTATTATTAAATTAATGGAGAAACAAATAGATTGTTTTTCGTTTTGGTATAAACTTTACTATGAACCTTTTGTATGAAGCACAAAAACATTTTCTCTTAATACAGGTTTTTTATCAAAACCTTAAAAAGCATATACGAGATTTCATAGTTGAAATGACTAATCAACACAGAGAGAGAGATACAGAGCACACAAAAAGAAACGCAGATTACGTATTGCTCTCCAATGTGTATATTATATATCATTCAATTTGAAGTGAATTCAATGGGGAGGCTTTTCTCATGGTTATTAAAAGAAACAAAAGGAATCACTATACTTGATAAATGTATATTGTTTACTTTGAAAATTGCTTTTTTAAGTTTTAGAATTTTGGTTAGAATATTTTTAGGAAAGAAAAGGAGAAATAATCTCTTTCTTGAAAGGCAGCTTGGGTTTAATTCTTTCTTATACAAAGTTATGAGGTTCTTACGATTAGATAGATTTATAGTGTTAAAAATCAGTGTGCCAAAATTTAATTACAAATTTTATTGTAGAACTAATAGAGAGGATTTCATATTTATGACCGGACACGAAGACGAAATAATAGAACATTTTTGCCCTAAAGAAGGAGATATAGTTGTAGATGTTGGTGCACATATAGGACATTATACTATCATAGGTTCAAAGCGTGTTGGTATAAATGGAAAGGTAATAGCTATTGAAGCCCATCCAGGAAATTTTGATATATTAAATCGTAACATACAGCTAAATAGATTAACCAATGTCATACCATTGAATTATGCAGTATACTCTCAAAGAACGAAG
>DASQWW010000044.1:0-10077 GCA_035640055.1 Nitrososphaeraceae archaeon
CCCTAAAGCACATGAACAGATTTAGCAAGTTCCAATGCAGAATGCTTATCTAATTTTACTTTGCTGAGAATGGTATATCTATCAGGCCTAAGCGACTGTGCGATCAACAACGACTTAACTATCTGGTCTTCATTCAATTTGATCTGTTTTGCCTTTGTTGGAGCACCAATATTTTCCAATGTTTCAACTATCTTTTCCCAATCAAGGCCATGGAGTTTAGCCATCATTATAGTGCCTAATCCTACACGCTCTCCATGCAATCCATAAACTGAGCCTACTATATATTCCAAAGCATGACTGAATAAATGCTCGGCACCTGAACATGGCCTACTACTTCCTGCAATACAGGCTGCCACTCCAGCACTTATTAAAGCTTCAACAATTGTTCTAACACTAGATCCACTTTTCTGTCGTAATTTCTGTGACTCTTTTAGAATAATTTTTGCACTCATTCGTGCAAGGTCAGCTGCATAGCTTCCAAAGTATTCATTCCTTTCGTCTCTGGCGAGTTCCCAGTCTTTGACTGCAGTTATTTTTGCAACAAGATCTCCACACCCACTGGCCAATAATCGTAGAGGTGCTTTAGAAAGCAAGTGAGTATCAGCAAGTACTCCTACCGGTGTATTTGCTTTGACCGAGTGCGGCTTGTCTATACCTTTTATCGAAACGAATGGACTGGAAATACCATCATGTGAAGCTGAAGTTGGTACGCTAAGAAAGGGTTTATTTAATTTAAAGGCGGTCATTTTGGCCACATCAACTGAACGCCCTCCTCCAACCCCAATGATAAAATCTGGAATATAATTTCCAATCATTTTTTGTAATTTATTTACTGAATCCATTGACGCATCGTTAACAATATACCAAGAGTCTTTTAATGACGCCTTAAGGACCGATGACCTACAAGCCGTACCAGCCATCACCTTTACTATATTGCCTGTGATAAAGGCTATTTTTGATACATTGTCATCTAGATCTGTAATGAAGGAACCAAGTTGGGAGATTACACCATCACCTATCAATATTTTCCTTGGTAATTCCATCAAATGAGTACGTGCTGGAATCAATGCAAAGACCGTATGTTCGAGGTATATTTAATCTTGTGTTATATTACAGTACAATATAATAAATGGCTGAGCCAGCATTTCTTATGTAGAATAATATTATCCTTGAGACTCCTCTTGTGTTGTTGTACTTTCAGCCGGCGGAGATTCAGTTGTTGTAGTTTTTTCTGTAGCTGTACTTGCAGGCTGACCAGTAATTTCAGCAGTAGCATATCCTCTTCCTACTCGTGTAATTTTTATCCTAACCTGATCGCCAACTTTTGTACCTGCTACAAAGATTACTAGGCCTTCAACTTTTGCCACACCCGCATCCCCTCTTTTACTCATTGATTCAATCTTGACATCAAATTCTTCTCCTACTTTGACAGGTGCTGGCCTGAATGGTCTTGGTGCTCCAAAGCCGCCACTCCGGCCTCTTCCTCCGTATCCACCTCCATATCCTCTATCACTACGGTAACTGCCCCCAGTATCACTATAACCACCTGTCTCGCTAGTATGTAGATCTCTTTCTTCCAAACTATATCAGTAAGATAGTATAAAGCGACTTAGTATTTCAACTTTAATGTTTTAACAAATCAATTTATCTATATATTATTTATCCTTAATCTGCGTCATCAGAAAAACGAAACATTCTTAATTAGCATTAGCCGATGTGCAGTATAATATTAAGCGTTCTGCAGTCATGTATATCGACATAGAAATAGTGATTAATAGGTATGCAACGCAAATCATCATCCTCTCACCATGAATCCGACAGCCAAAATATTATGGCAGTAATACTACAGAGTCTTCCAAGTGAAGCAGGCCTTACTAAAATTGAATATGAAGGTCCACGTATTGCACTTTATTCAAAAAATCCGAGATATCTCATGCAAAATACTCAGGTGGTCTCTAATATGGTTAATACAATAAAAAAGAGGATTGTCATTCGTACTGATGAATCAATTCGGAGATCAGAGGAGGAATCAATAGAAATTCTAAACAAGATTATTCCAAAGGAGCTCGGAATAACTGAAACTTTCTTTGATCCAGCATTAGGCGAGTCTATACTATTTGCTAAAAATCCTTTATTACTTTCACATATGAGTGAAGATTTTGATAATATTGATCTTGTAGAACAAACAGGCTGGGAAATCAAAATAAGAAAAGCTCCACAAAGAATGTCCGTCATTAGAATAATTAATGATATACTGCATAATACAGTGGCTGAGCGAATTCGCTTTTATAAAGAGACCGGAGAAAAAATATTTAGACCAAAGCTTGATGAAATTGCAGAAGTCAGTTTAACTGCACTCGGCGGCTTTGCTGAAATAGGTCGTTCTTCTTTGTTACTATCTACACATGAGAGCAAAATTTTACTTGATTGTGGCATCAAGGTGCCCTGTAAGGATTCAGTAAATAGTATCCCCAGATTTGATATTACAGGAGTAAAAATGAACCAGATCGATGCGATAGTTTTGAGTCATGCACATTTCGATCACACCGGCTTTCTTCCTGCTCTAATCAAGTATGGATATAAAGGACCCATCTACTGTTCAGAACCGACATTGCCACTTATGAATTTATTACATGAACGATATATTATGGATGCAGGTGATGCAGCACTATACTCTGAGAAAGACATAATTGATGTAGTAACACATACAATTCCACTAACGTTTGGGATCGTTACTGATATCTCTCCAGACATAAAACTCGTACTTAGCAATTCTGGTCATATTCTAGGCTCTGCATCAATTCATCTACATATTGGAAATGGTGACCACAACCTAGTTTATACTGGAGATCTGAAATTTGGAAGAACACTTTTACTTGAAAATGCTTCATGGAACTTTCCTAGGGTGGAAACTATGATTATTGAAGGTACATATGGTGGTAAGGAAGACATTTTTCCGCAACGTGAGGATGCAGATCTCCACCTTATTGATAGTATAAATAAAACGATTGCACGAAATGGAAAGGTCTTGATTCCTGTACCCATAGTTGGATTATCACAAGAACTTATTGTAACCATGAATATGTATATGGAAGCTGGAAAAATTAATGAAACAAATATTTTTGTTGAGAAGGTAATTTCGGATATTGCTTCCCTTCATGAAGTTTATCCCGAATACCTCTCAAGAGAAATAAGGCATAGGATATTGGAAGGTAAACAGAATACATTACAATCAGAAAAATTTGTAGCTATTGATTCCAAAACTCTTAAGAATGAACCTGCAATAATTCTAGCACATTCTTCAATGTTAATTGGGGGTTCATCAGTAGAATATCTGAAACAAATTTCCCAAGATACAGAAAGTAGGTTAATTCTAGCATCATACCAAGCACCGGGAACACCAGGAAGGCTTATTCAGGATGGAGGTAGACAGATCTTAATTGATGGATACCATCTCAATATCAATTGTCAAGTAGAGAAGATTGAAGGATTTAATACTCATAGTGATTATAACCAGTTGTTGGCATACATCAGTCGGCTAAGACCAAAACTTCGTCGAATATTAGTTAACCATGGAGAGCGAGACAAGGTACAGAATCTTGCAAGTTCGATTAATAGAATTTTCAAAATACAAACACAGTATCCTTTGACACAAGAGGCAGTGAAATTACTCTAATAATATTCTTTTCAAATTCGCTATATAAAGTTAATAATATTTCACCCCTTTGCGAATTATGACTTTGAAAGAAAATAGCGGCAAAAGTTTTGTAAGCTAATTTATAAATGAAATTATTTCAAATCGTGAGATCCACGCCAGATTTTAATGCTGGACGGAGTTAATACAACGCGCTCTTCTCCGAGCCTAGCTATATCACCGTTAACGGATTGAATGTAATTGTAGAGCTCCTCAATTGCCTTTCGCAACTGTTCAATGTCTTTTTGGGCTAATGGGGTAACTCGTAAAATGAGAATCATATGTTTTTTTATATCCTCCTTGATGCTAGCTATGTCACTAATATCGCGTAAGGTTATTGCTTTCAAATATACTGGTGTCTTTTGGGTTTGCAATGAATTCATCTTTCCTTTTCTCTTTTATTTATCAAGCCCCATGGAATGTCAAATAGTCATGCTGGTCAAAAGTCATTTACCGACTGGTTGATTTTCAGATTCATAATGCTTCAACTTCTTCATCATTTATAGCTATTGTAGATATTTCTTTTTTCACATGCCTATTGATTACAATTACCACTTTTGATTTATTTTGCCTTGGCGCATCAGAATAACGCAATAAAATTCCTGCTGATATATTTAATATCCCTTTGTCATTCTTCTTTTTGCTTCTTATGATGCTGGCTTCATATATTTAATTTTAAGTAAAGACTAAATATTTATTGTGGATCTATTGATCTTTGACAATGGTATCAGAATCAATTGCAAATTTCGATTCATATGTATGGGTTGCTGTAGCGCTCTTTGTTACTGGGCTCTTTGCAGTAATGGTTTATGAAAAAACAAGTTTGAAATCAAAAAGGTACTCTGATAGTTAACAAAAAAAATGATGTTTTAGGAACGCTTTCGGAATTGCCTAATAAAACGATTGAAGAGGAGTTGACAATTGAAAAATTTAGAAGAGAAGGCTTGAAGTGTTTAACAGTAATTCAGAAGAAAGCATTACCTGTCATCTTAAGGAAAATCAACTGTCTTCTTATTGCACCAACTGGTTCCGGTAAAACAGAGGCAGTAGTGATGCCAGTCTTTACAATATTGTCTAATTATAGAACATGTCATGCAAACAGGATCCGAGCTATATATATTACTCCCCTAAGGGCGTTGAATAATGATGTGCTTAGGAGGATTATCAAATATGCTGAATCTGAAAATTTAAGAGTAGAAGTGCGCCAGAGTGATACGACTACTAGTACAAGAAGAAAAATAATAGATAATCCTCCTGACATTTTGATAACTACACCAGAATCGCTTGCAATAGTGTTAACAAGTGCGAAAATGCTTGAGGCTATAAAGGGTTTAGAGTGGATCATTATTGATGAAGTTCATGAACTTATCTCAAATGAACGAGGCACACATCTGTCAGTTAGCCTAGAGAGATTACAGGCATCAAGTTTACAGCAAGTTACAAGGGTTGGTCTCTCCGCAACATTAGGAAATTTAAAAGAAGCTGCTAAATTCATTTCTGGAACTGATAGAAAAAGTGCTGTCCTTGTAGATACCTCTATCAGAGAGTATAATATTGAAATAAAATTCGTAAAAGGTTCAGTTCTCAATGTCGCAGGTTTTGTGCTCGATTATATAAAGTCAAATAAAATTGATGGTCCTGTCTTGCTATTTACAAACACAAGAGATGAGGCTGAATACATTGGCACTATTTTGAAAAATCAAAATGATATAAGAGTGGACGTTCATCATGGTTCCCTATCTCGTGACGTGCGTGAGGAGACAGAGCGAGGATTAAGATCGGGATCAACAGGTATTGTTGTTTGTACTTCGTCACTAGAACTTGGTTTGGATATTGGTTCAATAGACCTTGTGATCCATTATGGTTCCCCAAGACAAGTTTCAAAATTAATGCAAAGGATTGGTCGCAGCAGACACAAACAGGGAACTTCTGCAAAAGGTTTGATTGTAACAAACAACTCAGATAGCGAGATAGAGGCATTAGCAATTCTTCGAAGAATGAAAAGAGATTCAATTGAAGAACAATTAATGCATAATGGATCTTTAGACGTTGTAGCTCACCATCTAGTCGGATTGGTCATGCAAACCAGAGAGCCAGTTAGACTCGAAGCTGCATTTGATTTAATAATAAAGGCATATCCATTCAGAGGAATTAGCTTTTACGATTTTGAAGAGTGTATTAATCTGCTTGATAAGCACAATATAATCAACTACAACAGAGAAAATAGATCGTACAAGAGAAGAATAAAGTCGTACAAGTACTACTTTGAGAATCTGTCTATGATTCCTGATGTTTTAAAGTTCGAAGTTACAGATTATATTAGCAGACGAAGAATTGGAACGCTAGATCAACAGTTTGTAGGAGATTATGGAGAAAAAGGAAATATTTTCGTTTTGAAAGGATCACAATGGAGGATCCTCTCTATTGATGAGAGCAGACTGCAAATTAACGTTGAACCAATTCGCGGTGCTGCAATAAATGTCCCTTACTGGGTCGGTGAGATAATCCCAGTAGATTACAAAACTGCTGAGGAAGCAGGTGTTATACGCAATCAGGCTGCAAAGAATATTGTCAAACTTTCAACTTCAATTGTATATGATAGTCTAGATTTGTTAAGGACAATTCCAGATTCAAAAAATATTGTCATTGAAAGTCTGTCTTCAAGAAATACGATTGTAATGCATTCAACATTTGGATCAAAGGTGAATTCTACTCTTGCAGCGTTACTATCAACAATTCTGTCCTCACGATTAGGACACATAGTAGAAACACGATCCGACCCTTACAGAATCATAGTAACTTCAACTGCTAGAATTGGAAAAGATCACCTTCAAGCTGTCTTTAATGACACCTATGATTTGGAATCAATTGTTATTGTTTCATTGACTGGAACGCATATTATCAATTGGAAAACTTGGATGGTAGCAAAAAGGTTTGGTTTAATCAGTAAGGAGACAATATATGATAAAAAGATAGCACGTATGATCTATGATAGATATATGAATACTCCAGTTGTCAAAGAATCAAATAGAGAGATAATGCATGATAAATATGATATTGTACAAACACAAAAAGTACTACAGCATTTAAGACAGGGAAATATCAGATTTAATTGGATCGAAATTAGTCAATTCTCTGATTTAGCAAAACCAATCCTTGAACAGTCTGCAAAATTTTCTGCAACACCATTTAGTCAGGAGAAGGGAATCATTGAACTTGTGAAAGAAAGGTTAGAAAAAACAAAGCAGCGATTGGTCTGCATTCGATGTGGAAAATGGGAAAGAACTATGGAGACAAAAGACATACCAGAAAGGATTTTTTGTCCGAATTGCCGGTCCAGATTGATTACAGCAACTTTCTGGTCTGATAACGATTTGGCAAAGATTATTTTGAGAAGATTAACAGGAAATAAATTGTCAAAGGAAGAAAACATTAAATTTGACCGAGCTTGGAAAGCAGCTTCTCTTATCAATAATTTTGGTAAGAAGGCAATAGTTGTGTTAGCTGGTTACGGAATTGGAGTAGATACTGCAGCACGTGTTTTACGCAATTATATCGATGACGAGGAAATATACAGATCTATATATGAAGCAGAAAGACAGTATGTAATGACTCGTGAATTTTGGAACGATTAATAGTGTTTGATCGTTCGATATTTTATCGCAGATGACATTTCCACATTATAATTATTTCTCCTTTAAAAAAATTGCTAATACGTTTTTTTATTTTTAGCACATTGAATTATCCGATCTACATTATTTATAAATAAATTTCTGACATTAGAAAGTACATTTATTGCAGCAAAGACGTCAAAATAGTATATATTATTTAAGATATTTTAATAACTGAAGAATAAGGCTTTAAGGTAAGTTCTAACTTGTTTTCTCTTCCGTTATTTGCTAGAGCACCTACTACCCTTATTCTATCACCTACATTCAACTTGTCCACAAAAGGACTTTGATTACGCCATCCAACCAGTCGAATCTCCCCAGTATCATCTCCTAGTAATGTATCAGTCACAGGAACAACATCTCCATTTCTCGTGTTTACTTCTGATGTGTTAGGAGTTCGTAATACAATTGCCTCTATAATATATGGCTTTTCTGAAACATGAATATCCTTAATTTTTGATTCAAGCTTTGCTGTATTTTCAAAAGATGGATCATCATCTATTACTCTGATATATGAATCCTCTTTAGAAAGAATAACAGACGTGCCAAGGATTCTACTTGGAACGCATTCTATCATTGTATCTGAGGCCAAGTCATCAGTCATTAATGTGCTATCAATAACAAGATACATGAACCTACCGTTTCTATCTAATCCAAGACAACTAATATTTCCCCTCCCAGTTTCTTTTCCAATTGAAATTATCCGCAAAGGTATAACTTCAGGTTCTGCCTGTGATACAAAAAATTGCAGTGAAGTCCCTTCGTCTCCATGGATCTCAAAATCACTATTGCCATATTGAGGATTGCTTATTTTGATTCTTACTCCTATCAACCTAATCTTGTCACCGGTGTTGAATACCTTAGGTATCCTTCCTTCTTCTATATTCCATATAATAGTCCGCAAAGAGCGAGTATTTGCTTCATTTGCGATCTGCATTTGGAGTAATTTTCTCCGTTCACCCCTAGAATTATTAAAGTCAGAAATTCGCGGATTGGAATTTAATTTACCAACGATCACAACATTTTCCTTAGGTTCATTGACATCATCGACTGTTATTGTTATAGAATCAATAGTTGGAATAGAGGAATTGTCGCCGTCACCTATTTGTTGTATGACGCCATTCGAACCCAAATTGATAATTGGTTTAGCATCAAGTCCAGATTTGACATATCCTCTCGAGATCTTTATCATATCTCCTGGTTGCAATCCCATTTCATCTGGGATATTAATTTGGTTATCCCACAATTTCACTTTGACGGAGGCCTCTTTATCATAAATTGTTAATGTTCTAGTTCTAACCTCCTCGTTACTATCCTTTTTTGTGAATTTACGAACGGGATAAATATTTATGATTCTGCCGGTGACAAATATTTCTTTTGCACCGACGTAAAGATCCTTGATCCCGGAGCTAAATTTGGGAGCATTTTCAAATGAAATGCCTAGGTCAGCCGCAACTAAGAATAATGCACCTTGATCAGTTAGATAGCCTGCGCCAACCTTACGTTTCTTTTCATCGATCATATCTCTAATCTGCTCAGCGCTGATTTCTGGTTTTTGCTCTAGTACTAATTCAATCATCCTTTTAAAATCAGCAGACATATCCAAGAAAGCACCTTCTCCTATATGTATTTATATCAAACATCCAAAAAATATGGGAAACCACTTGCCTATATGTTTTGATAAGCTTCTGATGAGATATGTTTGAGAGCCAAAATATTGCAGAATATAATACATTTTATGTATAAAAAATGTTCTAGGGAAACCTCTTAATTTAGCAGTAATATAAACACACGAAGTAGAAAAAGGAACATAAATCAGAACCATCATCTCGTTAAACTTTTGGTTTGATCGTGGATAATGTTATTGTTGATAAAACGATCCTGCTGAAAATACTGCCATTATGATAGCATCTATATTAGTAAAACCAAATAGTACTGCTAGCTACTGTACAACCATTCATAACATTAAGACTGACCATCCTTACTGTAAGAAGGAAGGATATCGGTTATTGAATTTCCAGTTCTTACTCATGTTCTTCAATAAGTGTGAACAGGAATAGCATGATGTAAAAAGGTAGACAATGGAAAAATTACCTGTCAGATTATAAAGATTTTATCGATCGAGGCACAAGATTTCTACTATATACTATGAAATGACGGGGTTATTCAACAACTACAAGGTATTATTATATAGTTCTCTCTTCTTCTTTCGTATTTATTATGAATAAAATTAATTTTATACAAGTCTTATAGGTTAGAAGTAACACATATGTGTTGAACTATATGGTAAGAGCACTAAATGCACTAGACATAGTAATTATTGCTATACTAATCATATTAGTTGCGATAGTGATCTATTTATTGAGACCACTTATAATAGCAATTGTAATAATTGCTGCTGGTTACTTTATATACAGATGGTATACTAAAAGAAAGCTTGTCAGAATCAGGTAGAAATCATGATAGAAGTATTTTAAATTTTTATTCTTTTCATTTTTCTTAGTGTGCTTTTCGAAGATTCAGTTCTGGTATAAAATCTGAAACTGTATCTTAGTAGATATCATCTGTCATAATAATAGATTCTTTCCAAAGTATCGCGCGTATGTACAGTTAAAAGAACAATCGCTTGAGCAACTAATCGGATTTAGTATATATTATTCTCAAATATTTTAAAAATTATGAAGTATGAGACCATAACAAGTATCATAATAG
>DASQWW010000045.1:0-4505 GCA_035640055.1 Nitrososphaeraceae archaeon
GCACTATATGATCACCTGTGACTTCAATTTGATTGGTGCCTTTATCAAAATCAATTGCCAATGTTCTTACTTGATTAGTATTTTTTATTTCATTAGCAGTTGTATCTTGACCATCTGCAGAGGCTGCATAATCGTCATCAGTACCTCCTTGTTTTTTGGAATCTATTATGTTTCTTGGAAGCTCAATTGTCAATATTCCATCTGACGTCGAAACAATGTTTGCAAGGAGTGTTGCATTATCCTTCTGTGGTATAATATTATTTAATTTATTACCATTACCTGTAATCTGATATTTGATTGGATAAGTTTTACCACCGATGTTTAAGCTGTATGTTTTATTGCCACCACCACCACCACCGCCAGCAGTAGTTGGAGCTGCAGCTGATGTTATAGTTGTTTTGTTACCTTGGACTGTTACAGTTGGAGCTGGAGCAGTTGTTGCTGCTTGACCTTTTTCTGCTGTTATAGTTGTTTTGTTACCTTGGACTGTTAGCGTTTGAGGAGTTGTTACTCTATTATGACCCATTAGAGATGTGGTATTATCACTATTATCGATAAGAAGATTCTTGTCTGCAGTAGAGTTAAGTATAGTTTTAAACTGAATTTGATTGGGCTTCGTTTCCAAAAGGCGATATGTATCTAATGGTTTATTTTTATCATGTTGTGAGGAGGGTGTTGTCTTTGTTGATATCGTAATGTTATCATCTAAACTGATAGAGGGCATGGGAAATAAAAAAGGAATTCCATCATTTGTTCTGTCTGATGGTTGTTGTTGTTGCTGCTGTTTTGCTGAGTAAGCGTACGCACTAGAAGTTACAAAAGGAGATGAAACTATTAACCCAAATGCAAAAAGAAGGACAGAGATTGAAAATTCCAATTGTACAATCACCTATCGAATAAAAAAGGCTATAAAAATACAGCTTACAATTTGAGTTAAGTTAAGATTAAAAAAGACTAGACTCCTACCCCTAAGAAAAAGATTATGGGCTCAATCAACACATCGTTGATTAGCGTCAACTAACTTTATCCTTCTTTCTCTTGAATGAAGTCTGTTACAATATTGTTAAAAAGTAGTGGCTTATCTATATTAGGTCTGTGTCCACAATTCTCAAGTAGAATTATTCTACAGTTTTTCACACTTAAGAATGGATTGATAAATTTTACAGGAATTATTCTGTCATCTTTTCCCCAAATTAACAAGACTGCTACCTTGATCCGTTTTAAACGTCTACATAATCTTGATGCCTCAGCACTACCTTTATAGGCAGACATAAATGCCTTCTTAGCTCCGGCTGTGGACAATTTCTCGTAAAATGCTTTTACAGAATCTTCATCACAGGGATTGTCGTCTATAGATGATAATGCTTTCTTTATTTCTTGTATTGACCTTGCCTTTAAAACATTCATGTAATTACGAAGTGCAGGAGTTCCTTTAAATGAAAAAGGTAAAGCCCCTGCTGGGCTAATTAGGATAAGTTTGAAAACGAGTTCAGGATGATTTATTGCTACTTCTGCTGCAATATGACCTCCAAGAGATGCGCCTACAATGGATACAGGAGAACCTATCTTTAGGCTTTTGATGAAATTTACAATGAAGCTTTTATAAAAAGCGATAGTGTAATTTATTTTCGGTTTATCACTAAAACCAAACCCAGGTAGATCAACTGCAATTACTCTAAAATCCTTGGAAATTGTATAAATATTCTTTATCCAGCTCTCTATGGAACCACCCAAACCATGAATTAAAAGTATAGGATTACCTTCAGAGTTAATGTCGATATAACGAATACGGATCCTATTAATGACCAAGTATCGAAAATCCATGTTATCTGATATATAGTATTAAAAATAAAATAAATTACTATATCTTACAAAAGAGTATTTCAAACACTCAAATCAATACGTTATATACATCATACATCTCAGAAAGAAGCCTTTATACATTATTAGGATTGACAAAAAGGTTTAGTCAACTATTGCTTTGTTATTATATGACAATTAATATATCAAAGGATAAATTGGAATTAACTATTCTTTAAATTATAAGACAAAGAATCAGTTAGCGCTCATCGTTGAATTCTTTTGGAGAAGAGATAAACCCAGATTCTATCTGTGCTACACCTTCTGCTCTCCATTTAATTTGTTTTGCTGCTTCAGCTGCTTGCGTAGAATTTGCCAATATTCTGAAGAGCTCAGCAGTTGAATTTGAATAGATTACTTCGAAAGGTGATTTCAATGTTGTTGTAGAATTAGATAAAAGCTGAGGCCTTCCGTTGACTGGCACATCCTCGTATGACAAATTTCCTTCTCCTAACATTGTACTATTTGCAAGTAATTTGTATTCTATCTTGGATGTAGTCAGAGTCTGTTTAGTTGGGTTATACACATCAAAATAAACATTTAGGGGTAGTCTTTGACCATCATTAACAATATTTCCAACTTCTACCTTAGTTAGGCGTATAGTAACATCATTTACGTTTGTGGGAAGTGTAAAAGTAAGAATCCATGGAAGTAAAACAATTGCAGCTGCAATTGCTGCAATTGTTCCAATAAGGATAATTCGGCGTCTGCTCAGAAACACGATAATTATTCAACGCTAGCTGAATATGAGAGCGAATTAAAACGTTTCTTTGTAAGTTAATTGTAAAGTATATTATGCAGCTGTATATGTATGTGTATATTTTTAAAAAACACGTTACTCATTACACAACAACTTTTACTTATAGAATATTTAATATGTCATATGGGACTTTAAAAATCTCAGTATATAAGAGATCCAGCATCCACAATCCTAAAACTGTTTTTTCTATAGTTGTTGAAAGTTGATTTTAATTAATATTCGTTAAAGTATTTTGCTGTAGGTAGAAGAACCTCTTTTCATATAAAAGTAACATTACAGCCACATGTAAAGAAGATAATGATGGTAATAACGTTAATTGTGCTGCATTTTACTTGCAGCACCTGAGAAGAGAGAGTCACCGTTATAGCAAGGAATTAAATAAGACAGCAACAAGGAAACATTGGCTCATTCGACACAAAACTTATCAGAAAGACTTTTGTTGATCTTATAAAATATGATGATGAGATACTCATGAGTGACCACGCCATTATTGATGCCGAGATCAGTATTATACCTATAGGAAGTAGTTCTGGTACAAGTATGAGCAAAGAGGTTGCAGCTGCTTTTGATGCTATCAAGAAAATAGAAGACATACGATCTACCTCTCTTACTCCAATGGGAACCCAAATTGAAGCAAACACAATAAATAGTATTCTAAGAGCAGTTGAAGCTGCTCATCAAGCTGTTAAATCTTCAGGCGCTAAGCGAATAGTATCAATAATACATATTGACGAACGATTAGATGAGCCAAAAAGTATGGAAGACAAAGTAGAATCTGTAAAGCAGAAATTATCCAAGCAGTAGATCTTTTAACCGATAGTCCTGACTCCTTTTGAAATGCTCCTTTATCCATATTCTATAAATGAAGATTAGAATTCTATTGATCAGAATATGATATAAATAAGACGTCTCTTGTTTAATTTCTTCTACTACGACAACACATGCCAAATGCATTATCGTCCTAGATGAGAGTATAGAAAACATTAAAAAAACTTTGTGAAATAAAGATATTCCGCGATATATATAGACAGTAAATGATTCCCAAGAACAAACCTTTGAGGCAATATGGGATATTGCTGATGAATATATAGAATCACAAAAAACAGAGTTGATAGAGTTAATGTGTACCGAAAAGTTGTAAACTAAACTAAGTACCAAGGAATATTTTAGAAAAAAATTTGTAGAAAAAAGCAAGACATATACTCTATATAATCGACGACAATTATCATCAGAAATCCCTAAATCCTTATTTTTAATAATATAATAATTTCTCTCTTAGACGATATTTTATTATATTTGTGAACGTTTAATTCACTTAGCGATTCATTCGTTGGTAGAGAAAGGAGAAGAAGAAGTAAAGCCTGATACAAATGTAGAAAAGACAGAGATATTGTATGGCGCAAATCATGTAATGAATATAATATTACAATTTTTATCAAAGGCAAATAGAATAGACTCTTGTGGTGATTATAAGGCTGCTCTACTAACTACTGAAATTGAAGAGTACAGAGAATTATTGTTTGATCTTAAAAAAAGAAATATTAAATTGAGATACATTACAGAGATCACTAAAGAAAATATTCGTCACTGTAAGGAGCTTATGAAATTTGTTGGAGTTTCGTCATTTAGATGGTATTAAAGCAAATTTTTCAGTTAGTGAGACAGAGTATATTGCTTATACCGCTGCTGCTGCGACAGCAACAACTCCAACACACAAAGAAATGCAATCAGTACAACAACTTATCTACAGTAATGTTAAAGATCTTGTACAACAGCAAAAATATGTATTTGAAAGTCTTTGGAGTAAAGCTATTCCGGCTGAGCAGAGAATAAGAGAGATAGAAGAAGGAGCTATTTTAGGTAAAACAGAGATTATTCAAAGCCC
>DASQWW010000046.1:0-7305 GCA_035640055.1 Nitrososphaeraceae archaeon
ACCTATTATTGTATTTATTCTTTTTAGCATATCATCGTTTTCAATAGGTTTTTGAATGAAATATCTTTCGCCCCATTTTGGAAATACTTCTTTTCTGAATGCTTCATAATCTTTCAATTCAGTCAGGGCTGATAAAAAGCACACTTTAACTTTATCATCTAACTTTCTTATTTCCTTATATAATTCAAACCCATTCATTTGTGGCATTTTAATATCCAAAATTAATAGGTCATAGATATAGCCAGCTTCTTTGAAATGCTTCAGTGCTAAAAGAGAATCGGTAAATGAATCGACTTCAAAGCCATTGTCCTCTAAAACCACCTTTAATGTCAATGCAACATCCGGCTCATCGTCTATTATCAAAATCCTCTTTTTCATTGGCTCATCTATTTTAAAGCGAATGTTTTTAATAAAGAATTCCATATCTTTCCTTTCTTGATTTAACATTTTTCATAATAGGTATATTATTTGTCCAGAAAACATTTTTGTTTAAGCTCTCTATTATAATTGTATGGACAAATCTGAATACTCTGTTAACAAGCAGGAATTTCTCAGATTTTTAGAAAACGAGGCTAAATTACGTATCGACGATTTTGTTCAAGGTGCAATTGAAGTTGCAGAAGAAGTTCATCATGGAGTAAAAAGGGAAGATGGTTGTTCTTCCTTTCTTGAAACACATACATTGCCAGTTGCAATTGATGTCATCAAACATTACATCTCTGTTAACCGTAATATTACTAGCGTCGAAATTGCTTCTGCAATCTTACATGATGTTTTAGAGGATAACGATAGAATTCTTGATTGGTATAAAACAAAGGCCTATGGTTTTGAAGCCTACTTAAATTACAGATTTGGAAATAGAATATACCAAATAGCAACTGAATTAAAAATTCGTCCTATCGAAAACTATGCAGGACAGACCGATGAAGAACGTCAATTGGCCAGGTTCCAAGAATATTGTGATACCCTTATAAGAGCTGACTATGATGTAAAGACTATTAAATTGGCTGACAGGCTAAACAATATGGGATTTCTTGTAAGCAGAACTCAGTTAAATAACAAAACAGTGTACGAAAAGGTGAAACGTTATTTAAGAGAGGCTGAAGACTTTTACCTTGCCTATCCTATCCTAACTCCAAAGATGCCAGAATTTTATACCCAATTGAGATGGTTATACGAAAAATTACGATCTGCTTATTATGAAAAAGTTATTGCTATTCATCAGTAGTTTTATTCCAAAATCGTTGCTCATATGCTAAATATATCCTGTATATAATGATAATAACATAGTATACGTTTAGTTTTGTGGCATCACTGGAATTGGGCAGTTTATCAATGTCTTGGGTCTGCGCCTCTAATTTAATAAATACCCTCTATACTATAGCTAACAAAATAATGACTTCACTTAAGGTTGCAGTAATTGTTAAACTTGAGCCTGACTTTTCAGAGGGAAATGTTAGCTATAATGCGGATGGGACTCTTAATAGGGCAGAAACGAAGAACACCCTCGGACCTCACAGTGCGATTGCATCGAATGCTGCTTTTTTTGCGAAAGTGAATTATGCTGCTCATATTTCAATTGCAACAATGGGACCTCCAATTGCTGATTCTGCGTTGCAACAGGCTCAATTACTTTCTGATGCTGATGAATTACACCTTTATAGCGATAGAATATTTGCTGGAGCAGACACCTTGGCAACTGCAGAAGTATTGAGAGCAGGAATAGGTAAAATGGCTGAAGGTAACTCGATGGATGTAGTCTTTTCTGGACACAGGGCATCGGATGGAGAGACAGGACAAACAGGTCCTCAGACTGCATGGAAACTTGGCTATACGTTTCTCGGTAATGTACTTAATTATAATATTGATATTAAAAGACGACTAGTCACAGCAAGACGTTTGATCACTTTGCAAGGCTTTTACGATATTGTTGAGGAGGTTGAGGCACCGCTACCAGTATTTATTGCAGTTGATCCGTCATTTAAACCAGTCTTTAATACCGTTTCACAAAGATTGGCATATCAAAGATATGAAAAAGAGGCCAAGGAACGTGCACAAAATTATAAGAATTATCTTAAAGTTTTTAATGCTCAACAACTTGGAGTTGATCCAAAATTAGTTGGTCTTCCAGGATCTCCAACAATTGTATACAAGGTAGAAAGGATTCCAAAGGCAAAACCAAGTCGAAGGGGGGAAATTATAGACGGATCCGATCCTGAGCAAATACGTAGAATAGTTACAAGGATGCTTGAAGTTAAAGGGGGAGCACTAATAAAATGACAAGCGAAGGAAATTATAGACATCTTTACGTGGTAATTGAACAAGAAGAAGGAAAGCCAATTCCTGTTAGTTTGGAGATGCTCGGTGAGGCTAGGAGACTTATAGATGAATTTAATGAAAAGTATTCATCCAATGAAAAAGTTGTTGCTATACTACTTGGAAAGAATGTCAGGAAATTATGTGAAGAATTGATCTTTTATGGAGCAGATGCCGTAATCTATGCAGAAAGCCAAGAATTACAATACCCAATAAATCTAATTGATACTAAAGTAATAAGCCAAATTGCCAAAGATAAGCAATGTATAGCAAAGATTTCTCCAGAATATACTGGACAATTCAAAAAACCAAGATATATGTTTTTTGCAGCTGATAATGTCGGCAGACATCTATCATCCACTGTTCTAGCAGAATTAGAATCAGGTCTTGCCTCAGATATTAACAAATTGGTAGTTGAAGATCTTGAAATCAGACATGAACACAAGACAAAGGGGCAGCCATCCAAATATGAAAAAACACTTGAAATGTATAGGCCTGACTTTTCAGGTTTTTTATGGACTACTATTTTATGTCTTGATAACCGAAACCCTTTGATAGAAAGAGAATATCATCCTCAGGCTTGTAGTATAATTCCAGGAGTATTTCAGCCGCTTCAACGTGATATTACAAGGAAGGGTATAATTCTAGACTATGTTCCAAAATTGGAAGAACAGGACCTTAAAGTAAAGATACTGTCTCGCAAGATTATTAAGAGCGCTGTTGACTTTGATAGTCATAAAGCAATTATAAGTTTTGGCAGAGGAATCAAAGAATCTCCAGAAGAGAATCTCAAATTAATTGAAAAACTGGCAAAAGAACTAGATGCTGAGATTGGAATATCATTACCGATTTCAAAAAAACCGTATAAGATGAGTGAGACGCTCAGCTCTACTTATATGATTCCTGATAGAGTAATAGGAACTAGCGGTCGGAAAGTTATGCCGTTGTTATATATTGCAGCGGGGATCAGTGGAGCGATGCAACATATTGCGGGGATGAAGGAATCTGAATTTGTTATCGCAATTAACCCCGATGAAAATTCGCCAATTAAAGATGAGTGTGATGTTTTTATCAAAGGCAGAATGGAGGATGTTATACCTCTAATAATTGAGGAAATAAGGAAACAAAAATTAGTCATGGAGGTTATGGAATAAAAATGGAGCATTTTGATGCTGCTATAATTGGAGGTGGCTCAGCAGGATTGGCTGCACTCAAGCATTTATCAAATCTAAAGAAACAGGCTGTTTTGTTAGAGGCTGGAAGCACTATTGGATCAAAGAACGTATCCGGTGGAATCCTTTACTCAAAGAAATCAAAAAATGGCAAAGTGTATAATGTTGAAGACATTTATGGCCAGCAATTCATTACTGAGGCTCCTCTTGAGAGACAGATCACAAAATATATTCTTCATGCTACGTCTAAAGACAAACTTTTTTCAATTGACCTTACCTCCGCTCATGAATATCAAGCAAACTTTGCTTATTCTGTTCTATTGAATAAATTAAATTCTTGGTTTGGAAAAGAAGCAGGACAAAGCGCTGAAAGACAAGGTGGTGGTATTGTTACAGGAGTTCATGTTCAATCGATTAGTTGGAACGACGATAACACAATTATCGTTGAAACTAATGAGCTAGAACAATTTGTTGTAAAAGCAATAATTGCAGCTGATGGTATTAATTCAGAAATTGCAGAGATAACTGGCGCCAGATCCAAATTTACTTCAAAAGAAGTATATCAAGGAGTAAAAGTCGTAGTCCGATTACCTGAGCAAATTATAGAACAAAGATTTGAAATAGGGCCAAATGAAGGCGCTGCTCATCTCTTTGCAGGTGACATTACATTGAATCATATAGGTGGTGGTTTTCTTTATACTAATCAGGATACATTATCAGTTGGTGCTGTATATCATTATGATTCTTTGATAGAAAAACCTACTGAACCGTATATACTCATAGATACGTTATTAAGAAATCCGCTGGTCAGGGAATTTATTAAAGATGAGGTGGCAATAAAAGATGCAATTGACAAAAACCTTCCAAAAGAGGAACAGCTTAGAACTCGTTTTGCAGTTAGCAAATTGATTAAAGCATGGAATGAGCTACGTTGTGCTTATTACTCTCCTAACGGTAGGGCAAAGCTTATTGAAAGTGGTAAATATAAATCAGATGAAGAAATCAGCTCTAAGATAGACTCTATTCGTCAAGAAGCAAGTACTAGGTACAACGTAAAATTTCTAACTGATTATGTTGAATTAGAATACAGTGCAAAGTTAGTTCCTGATGGAAAGCGTTGCAGAATGAAAAAACCTTTTCATAAGAATGTTTTGTTTATAGGTGACGCTGCAGGGAGAGGTATTTTCATTGGTCCGAGGATCGAAGGACTCAATGTAGGAATAGATGATGCGGCAAGAGCTGCTAATGCTGTTGCAAGAGCTATTGATAGAAATAACTTTGACAGTAACTATATTGGAGACTATTATATCGAATCGATAGAGGATAGCCCGTATACAAGAGACATGAAAGAAATAGATAAAGAATATCTAAAGATATTTCTCAATGCTACAAAAGACATTCCAAAAGATATAGTTGGTTCTCGATATGGGATGATCTTCAGATTAATGTCAAGTAATACAATAAGGGGTCTTGCGATAGGATTTGCAAATATATTGGGATATGATCGTCTTTTGCCTCTTGTGGAGTCGGAAGAAACTTACGTCCAAGTCCCAATTGAGCTTGCAGAAAAATTAGGTAATAAAGTTACATCTACATATACTCCTACTATTCCTACGATTGCCGAGCGTATAGCTAAACTAAAGTACGATGATGATAATATTTCGCACATTAAGGTA
This sequence comes from Nitrososphaeraceae archaeon, assembly GCA_035640055.1. Classification (GTDB taxonomy): domain Archaea; phylum Thermoproteota; class Nitrososphaeria; order Nitrososphaerales; family Nitrososphaeraceae; genus DASQWW01. Next base: position 5,165 of record DASQWW010000046.1, read on the forward strand.
TTGAACCCAAAAGATGAATTTATGAAAAAGATGGTTATACTCTGCCCGACAAAGTGCTATAGTATAGAGAAAGATGAAGTCATGCTTCAACATGAAGGATGCATTGAATGCGGAACCTGTGCCGAAGATACTGATTGGAAGCACCCGCGCGGAGAGAAAGGTGTTAATTTTCAATATGGCTAATTATGCCTAATCGTAATTCTTCCACTTTATAGAGCAGCCAATTGATGGATCAAAATCCCTTTCTATCCTTTCACCTTTCAAAATTTTTACTACATTATTTTCCATGACAGGAATTTTTGGGATCATTTCAGGTTCTAATGCATCATTAATTTTGCCATGAAACACAAGTTTACGTTCCTCATTGAATAGAAATGGATCAGGCGTACATGTTGCGCCATATGCTTTTGCGATATCCTGGGTGTCGTCTATTAAGTAAGGAAAATTCAATTTATGATTATTTGCAAAGTTTATCATATTTTCAAATCCCTCATCTTGATAATTAGGATCATTACTGTTGATACCTACTACTTGTAAGTCAGATGTTTTGAACTTTGACTGTAGATTTGTAATGTCAGCTATTCTTGCCTTGACATAAGGGCAATGGTTGCAAATGAAAACTACAAGAAACAGTCTGCTGCTGAAATCGTAAAGGGAATACTTTTTTCCATCAGTCCCTTTTAATTCAAAGAATGGAGCTTTTTGACCAGTTTTTAGTTGGTGAATTGAAGCAGTCTTTACCATGGACTCTTTAATAGCTGACCATATTAAAAATCGTATGGTTTTACTAACACAAATCAATAAAATTACTGTCGTTGACCTTACGTTAGAATAAAGAATATTTTGAATTTTTCATGGTAGTATATATATTGCATAGAAAAAGACTCATATAATGCTAACAAGCCATTTTCTTCTTACTGCATACTGTGGCTTTGTACAATATAAAAGGCTCCATGTTTTATGTTAAGTAATGCTAATAACCCTTAGCAAATTTATTTACAATAGACGTATGTCCTCAGATAAAGATAATATTGAAGGAATGGCATCTGCTATTGAAGATCTCTTATACATGGAAGTTATTGAACTCGTCCATACACCGCAACACAACGAAAAGGCAAGCCTATCGAGACGATTCTCGGTTATCGCATCGACCATAATGTCTAATATGAATCACAAGGAAAATGAGGATGATGAAATTATGAGGCTAATGTATTACTCTCTTTTGATATATATGAATGAATATCTAAAAGTACCAAAATCCTTGACAATGGCTTTCGGTAACGATCTTGAAAAGCTTCAAGAACAAATGCAATGCAGCCAATTGATTTCAAAGTATATCAAGATACTACAAGGTATATTTTTAGAACAAAGAAAACAAATGAAAGGCAACTAGGCGTTTAGCATAGATTATGTGTTATGTCAAATTTTTTACTATTCTAGATCTGTACTATCCAGTAGCCATCATAAGATACGCATTGCTGAAATAATCATCACGAGAAAATCGTATTGTCTGTTATTGGTTGTGATTAATTTAGGAAAAATTTTATTTTTCACAAAAAAATAGTGATTTTGCTTCAATTATCGTCAAGTTTTTGAAAATGTGATTATCTTCATTAGACTGAACCTCTAAAAACTATAAAATAATATTTCATAATGGATATATATAACGGTAACACATATAGCTTAATTTACTATGCTATTCAATTTGTTCGGCAAGAAATTCAAATGTGATACCTGTGGAATGAAATTTAAAACTAAACCTGAATTGGAACAACACCGCCAAAGAGAACATAAAACCTGATGGCTGTCGGTTTTTGTTGATTGAGAAGAACAATAACCATACAGTTCTTACCTTCTATTCCTGTGCCTAACAAGCTTTTTTGGTAATCAGTTGATCCTTGCCTAATCGTACTGTAATAATCTGAAAGTGAAAGCACATCGAGTGTCATCGGTTCCCATAAAATTACTAACTCTCTTAGATGGTAGTAATAACAGTAGTATCTGTATTGGGGTCGGATAGAAAATAATGACAACACTTATCGTAGATAATCTCTCGCCATTTACATCAAATATATTAGAATGTATTGATAAATTAGGAGGTCGATATATTTACAAAAAATTTTCAGAAATAATGAACGATA
>DASQWW010000047.1:0-4176 GCA_035640055.1 Nitrososphaeraceae archaeon
TATTATTGCTAACAGAAAATTCTTAGGAGATGGATTTAAGGCAGCTCCACAAGCGAATGTTTCAGATGAGATACCAGATGTTGTTATTCTAAAGGATTCTGATTCTGGGAGTCCCAAGATCCGTTCACAAGCTTGTTAAAGACAGGTAATTATGGTAATGAAACCTATGTGTTCTATATGCAAGCTAAAAAGTTTTCAATAAAGTCATAGGAAAGGGATGTGACAGTTACAGTACATGCTGAGGGAGCCAATAGGAATACTGCCAGCATAATTCGAAGTTTTCCAAAAAAGATTAAGAATGAAAATTTAGGACACCTTGTTAATATTTGAATTGTACTGAAGTATGGCGTACTACCTATCGCTTCGTTTAATTCTAACTTGATAATTATGTCTTTTTACATAAGGATGCCTCAGCAACCTATAATGTTCATCATGTTGTATATTAAATATTCTTTGATCAGCCGGCTCTTCCTATACCTCATTAGCATCCCTAGCTAAGTTGAATCTACGTCTATAAATATAAATCATATAGATTTGTCACTTTTAGACAATCTTTTGCAAATTCTAAAAGTGGACTTCTAAGTGTCACTATTCCACTGGTAGAAGAAATATGAGAAACAATCTAATAAATGCGGTCGCTTAGCTGATGTTTAAAAGATTATTATTATAAAGACACTCATAGATTTTGTAAATAACAGAAAAACAGCTCCGAACTCAATTAACGTGCTAAGAAAACGTGGAAATCTGGTTATGATAGGTCTTTTCGGTGGTGCATTAGACTTAAATTTGCCTCTTGTTCCATTACGGTCATTTACTCTGACAGGCTCATATACCGGTACATTTGTAGATCTGACTAATCTAGTTGCAATTGCGAAATATGGAAAAATAAGATCAGTTATATCAAGAAAATTCAAGTTAGAACAGGCGAATGAGGCATTAGAGGAACTCAAGACCGGAAAAATAATAGGACGTGCAGTTTTGAATCCAGCCTAAATCAACAGCTGAGTTGTTGTTTTAATTATGTAGGTATTAGTTAAGATAACAGCTGTTAGAGCCAATTTTTTGCTGACAATGCTTTCATTTTTAAACATATTAAGCTCATCTCAGCAATTAGAAGATGGATTGCGATTAATTCTAATTGGATTTGGAGTCATTGGTCAAAGCTTTGCAAAATTATTATTGTCTCGCTCAGCAGATTTGTACAGTTTATATGGTACAAAACCTCGTGTCGTTGCTTGTATAGATAAGCATGGATCTACTGTTTCTACAATAGGTCTTGATCTTGAAAGATTACTTGGCATAAAAAAATCAAAAGGTTCGGTTGGTGCATATATAGAAAAAAGTTCCAGATTTGATGCTCTTCACATAATTGAGAATGTAGATGCAGAAATAGTTCTTGAATTAACACCCACAAACCTAGTTAATGGGGAACCTGGTATGGAGCATATTATATCAGCAATGAGATCGGGAAAGCACGTTATAACTGTAAACAAAGGTCCTCTCGCTTTGGCATTTCCCTCTTTGTTAGAATTAGCAAATTATAATCACGTAATGCTTCGTTTCAGTGGAACAGTGGGAGGGGGAACTCCGATTTTAGAATTTGCAAAACGTTGTCTAAAAGGTGACAGAATAACATCCTTTAGAGGTATTCTGAATGGAACTACTAACTACATTTTGAGCAAAATGGAAGAAGGATTTCCATTTAAAATTGCTCTAAGCGATGCAACGCAGAAGGGATATGCCGAATCAGAGCCGTCACTTGATTTAAATGGATATGATGCAGCTGCTAAGCTTGTCATAATGGCCAATTGGATAATGGGGATGAAAGTCACAATGAAAGATGTCAATATCACCGGAATTACTGGCCTAGATATTTCTGATATAAAAACAGCTCAAATAAAAGGGAGTGCAGTGAAATTAATTGCAGCATGTGATAAAAAACACCTTGATGTAAAACCAACAGAAGTATCAAAAAAGGATCCATTATACGTGAATGGAACATTAAATGCTGTAACTTTTTCATCAGAACATTCAGGCCAGCAGACTATTATTGGACGAGGAGCGGGCGGTATAGAGACAGCTAGCGCAGTGCTTCGTGACCTAATAGAAATAAGAGACTCAATCTTAGAGCAGAGCGATTAATTGTAGCATTGTCAAACAACTGACTATCAATATTACTTCTACTACTAACTCTACTGGGTTGAACAAGAATCCTAATTGTAGATGATGAAATCAGATGTAATTTCACTTTTTAAGATGTTTTTAGAAATGAATAGCCATGAAATTGATATCTATGAAAACGCTTTGTTAGTATTATCTACTTTAAGTCATAGTCTTATTGTGATATTTTGCATCCCAAGCAGAATAAATAGAAGACTTTAGGATTGTTTGTTGCAATGTGGTCCTTATAGTAAATTTTGCTTCATCTGGCTCAACTGGTTGAAATAATATGCTATAGATCGTCACTGTGAATATGTAATAATTACCAGCAGTATTGTTATCAAATTTATAAGAAATCTGTTCTACGCCTTCACTTGAGTGACCCGAAGTACTATACACGGTTTTGCCATTTAAGTTATCAATTGCAAATGCATAATCAATATGTTCTTGATTTTTGTCAGCTTTTGCGTTTATGAAAGATATAACAAAATGAGTCATCTGGCCTACCTTTGGACTGGATGGAGACCAAGTGAGCTGTACATCTACTTTATTTTTCAAGTGGCTAACAATTGCTGTAGAAACATCAGCTGTAACAAGTATATCACCGTACATCCAAGGATAAAGTGGAGATGTGAAATGATATAATCCTGGTTTATTAAATTTATGTGAAAAGGAATTTTCTGGCTTTATAATTCCAGAATCAGCTTCCTCTGTTCCATTTTCTGCGGTTATAACTAGTCTATGATTCATATTATCGTCATTTACCCAACTTACTTTACTTTTTGTCTTTACAGGGTAAAATGTTATATCAAAAGACCTTGTACGTGTTTTGTCACTTGCACCAGGAATTATGCTTTTACTGTTTGTTTTGCATATGCCATCTTTGTCATTGGAACGACAATAATAATAGCAGAAGTTAGTATAGTTGAAAGAAAGACTGCTGTAAGTAAGGGAAATCTCATCTTGAGTATGCACGCCAGTTAATTTATTGATCCTTTTATATACAATTCGATAATTAGCTTGTGTTTACCTTCTTTTTTCTCTTAACATTTACAATGAATAAGCCTGGCTAAATAACTTCCTGATTCGCTGACAAGAAATTTTTTAGTTGGAGGATATTATGATTCTACATCTGATCAAGAAATAAGCCACAAATGAAGAAAGCAATATTGCGATTAATCCTCAATCTACTGAGCTGAAGGTGAATATGGAACCGTCTATTAAGTCGATAGAGACAAGAAATATAAGAAGAGAGAGTGGCCTGCATCATATATCTTTTGCACATCGAAAACCAGAAAAAAGTACTCTTTCATGTGGTTTAAAGTAGTTTCTGTAACTATTCCTTATCTGATTCATAGATGTGGCAAAGCTTCCTCCTCGTAGAACCTTTTGGTTTATCGTCCATTTATCAGTGTACTCAGAAAAGTTGGATCTGAATCCAGGATAAACTGTATATTCTGAGGATGTCCACTCCCAGACGTCTCCTATCATTTGGTGGCAGCCATAGTGGCTCTTACCAGCGGGATACGATCCAGCTTTAGACGGCGACCATAGATATGATTCTAACAAGTTAGCCCGGTTCTCACTAGGAGATTCGTCGCCCCAAGGGTATTTGGTCTTCCTTTTCAAGTCTTCATTCCAACTTGCCGCCTTTTCCCATTCGGCTTCAGTAGGAAGCCTTTTTCCAGCCCATCTTGAATAGGCATCTGCTTCATAATAACAAACGTTGGTCACCGGTTCATCAGGATCGATTTTTTTCATCCCACGAAAATCTTTCTTCATCCATGTATCTCCTTTTCTTTCCCAATAAAGTGGTGCGCTCAAGCCCTGCTCTTTTATCAAGTCCCAGCCATCTGCTAACCAGTAACTAAAATTCTCATATCCTCCATCGTCTATGAATTTCATATATTCGGCATTAGTTACAGGAGTTACATCTATTTTAAAAGGGCTTAAGTAGACTTTATGCTCAGGAAGTTCATTGTCATAACAAAATCCTGCACCATTAAAACCTAGTTC
>DASQWW010000048.1:0-3555 GCA_035640055.1 Nitrososphaeraceae archaeon
TTTCTTTTATCTTATTCTGAAGCTATTACCAAAGTAAGAACATATCTTAAACAGAGAAAGAGGGTAAGTGAGGGTCATACAAGAGGATTCAGAAGAAGAATTATTTTAATATTGAATAGCAACATATCAATTCTGAATAAAATTGAATTCCTCTTCACTGGATTGCAGTATTTAAAGTTCGCTGTTATATTTGTTTTAATAGTTATTGATGTAATAATATTCCTCACAAGCGTAACAAGTATCGAACAAATAATTAATGGCAATCAGCTGATAAAACTTTCATTAACGATGCAGTCTGTAAATTTACTATCAGCTTTAGCAACTATTTTTTTCGCAATGCCACTTTGTCGTAGTATAAGAAATTATACTGTCAATGATGCATTTTATTTACTGCTGCTGAATATTTGGACAATCCCTGCGTTAGTACTAGGATCTCTCCTTGCATTTGTCAGAACGCAAGGATTTTTTTATAAGGTAGAAAGGAATAAATAGTTTTATGCGCTTCTTGTGGATCAATAATCCTAATCATAGTTATTAATGCAAGCAGTAACATCAATACTAAAATATATAATAATAGCAATTATTTTAGTTTTCACAAAAAGTTTTATATCGTTTCTGGATATAAGTAACTGTGCAATTGCCGAAGCGTTGCTGCCTGAGGATTGGGGAAACTGATTGTCAAATTCCGCCATCATTTATTGCACATATTATCTCTCAAAATGGACAATATATGATAGGCGTCGTATGCAGAGATCATAAGGACGCTGTCGAACAATATCTGCTGTTAAACATGCATGATAATGGCGATGTTGTAAGGGGCCAAATTAAATTCGATCCTATAAAAATAATAAGTACAGATTGTGTTCGGAAGACGAAAGAAAATTCTTGTGAGAATTAATATTAGATTTTTCATAAATTAGAATATATAAAGTTAAGAAATCAGTTACTTGCAACTGATTTAGGTGAGGATCATGATTATGATTAACAAAGTCTCTGTTTTATTATGCAAATACTCTTTTCAATTCAATATACTAATAAAGTGAGTCTCTTCTATTTCTTTTCTTTTTTGTAAGCCTATGTTCTCCAACAAATGAAATTTTGCTTGTTCATGATTCTGTCTACAATAATGAAGTAGTTTGCCACTAGTATTTTGCAACAACATGTATAACGATAAAGTCAATTATCATTATAAATATGCGTCTGGAAAAGAAGCAAGAGCAGCCATTTGATGATGATGAAGAAGAGAGCAGATCTATTATATCAGATAAGATGGTTTCTAAAAGTTCGGATCAACTTTTTGAGAGTATTGTAGGATACAATAATGTCAAGAAGCTATTTGCTATGTCGTTATCCTCTGAAAGACCTGTTCATATATTATTGGTTGGTCCTCCTGCAAGTGCAAAAACATTATTCATGCTTGAATGTATTAAACTCGATCGTTCATATTTTACGTTGGGAAGTCAAAGTACAAAGTCTGGAATGATTAACTATCTTTTCGAAAAAAGACCCAGATATCTCATCGTTGACGAGATAGAACACATGCCAATCAAAGATCAGACAGCACTGTTAAGTCTTATGGAAACGGGTATTGTTGCAGAAACAAAATTTGAAAAGACACGAAACACGCAACTGAAGACTTGGGTCTTTGCAACAAGTAATGCAACTGAGAAAATGTTAACTCCTTTACTATCGCGCTTTATGACTCTGCATTTCAAAAGGTACAAGTTTGAGGATTTCTTTGAAATCTCAGTAAATATACTTAACCATGAGGGAGTTCCTTCTGAAATTGCCGGTACCGTAGCACATGAAGTATGGTATAGCCTCAGATCTAAAGATATTAGAGATTGTATAAAAATTGGACGTCTCTCAAAAAACAAAGAAGATGTCAACTGGATCGTACAAACTCTTAGAAACTATCGTTAAATTCCTCTGACATACACCTTGCATATTAGTTTTTATTCATTTCTTAAACCAGCTGCTGCATGCTAAGGAATAACAACGATATAGCTTAATGAATTTTTAAAAGCAACTAAAACTTTCCTATTAAAGTGGACAGCAAACACTCTTTCATGGGCCGAAGGATTGATGGACCAAATATTTGTTCTGGAATGACTGTTTCGCAACTAATAGATTTTTTTGGTTCAACTGGATTTAATGCTCGCCGGCTTGCTGAAGCAGCAGAAATTATGAAGAAAATGATCAACACTAATTCTACTGTCTGTCTTACTATTGCCGGAGCAATGACTCCAATTGGAATGGGCAAGTCAATTGCAACTATGATTGAAAAAGCATTTTTTGACTGGATTGTTTGTACTGGTGCTAATGTGTATCATGATTTACACTTTGCCTATGACTTGCCAATACGTCAAGGTCACTTTGATGTCGATGATGACATTTTGTATTCAAAACAAATAGTTAGAATTTATGATGTATTCATTAAGGAAAAAGAAACACTACAGGCCCAGGATATAATTATTCAAAAGGAAATCAAAAAAAGAATGAACAAACATATATCCAAATTTGCTTCAACAGCAGATATATCTTATGCCCTTGGTAAGGCAGCAAAAAGGAATTCAAAACACCCTGAAAAATCATTTCTGGTAGCGGCCTACGAAAATAATGTGCCTGTGTATATACCTGCAATTGCTGATTCGTCTATAGGCCTTAACATGTTACCACTTCTATTAGAAGGCAAAAGTCTCGTTCCAAATGTAATTTTAGATGTTGCAGAATCGGCTGCAATACTTTGGAAAAGCAAAAGCTCGGGAGGTTTTGAATTAGGGGGCGGAGTCCCAAAGAATTTTTTTCAACAAGCTGGTCCGGCACTGTATCAGATATTGAAATTAAAGGAGGGTGGTCATGATTACCTTATTCAATTGACTGATGCAAGACCCGATACAGGAAGTCTATCTGGTGCAACATTGCAGGAAGGAAAGAGTTGGGGAAAAATCAAGACCTCTCATAGGGGAAACGTAATTGTTTATGGAGATTCATCAGTATATTTTCCTATTCTATGTTCCTATACTATCTCCGAATGTAAGCCAAGAGTGCAAAAGAATCTCTATAAAAAAAAGTCTGCATGGATGAGAGAAATGAGGCTAGAATATCTAAAGAATAAAAAGAATAAAAAGTGATAGTCCTGATTGCACTGATAATATTTATCTAGTCCGATAATAGAATTTCTGGCTTATTAGAAGCAATTATAAGATAACCAATCTGACTTCATCTGATGTCTGATGCAAGCCAGCTTCTTGTTCGTAGAATAAGAGTTGGTACAGTTATTGATCATATAGAATCAGGAAAAGCAATGCTTGTTTTAAAAGCTTTGAATATTACTGGAAAAGAAGGAAATGTTATTACTGTAGCATTAAATGTTCCTAGTAGTAAACACGGTAAAAAAGATATTATTAAAGTAGAAAATAGATTTTTGGAAACAGACGAAACTAATAAACTTGCCCTGATTGCTCCGCATGCAACGATAAATATTATAAAGGACTATAAATTAGTTGAAAAACGCAAGATTCAATTACCAGAATCTATAGTTGGAATTTTCAA
>DASQWW010000049.1:0-10504 GCA_035640055.1 Nitrososphaeraceae archaeon
AGTTGAAAATTTTATAAATCCTGTTACAGGAGAAGAACAGGATACCAAAATACAGTTACCAAAAGGATTCATATGGAAAGTTGCAGATGCGGCAAAGACAATGATAATGCGAATATTAACTTCCAATATGAACTTTGATGAATCTGATAAAATGCTTTCTATTCTGTAGTGAAATTCAAAGGACCATAACAAAAATCTTATAGCATGCTGTGTTATGCTATGTTACAGTCATTGTGATAATAAAAAATGGATAGACTTCAGAAAATAATACTCTTTTCCTTAATCTCCACTTCTGCAATATCTTGGCTGCTGTCATTATCGGCAGAACAGTCAGGAGGTATGATGATTACGATGACCACAATGAATGGAATGACAAGCCTGAATCCAATGACAATTTCAATATTTACTGCAAATTGGACTGCTGGAATGGCTGCCATGATGTTTCCAGCAATTTCACCTATAGTTCTTCTTTATAATAGAATAATAAAGAATGTCAATAGCAGCAAAAGTAAGGAAGGAGAAGTATCCACTTTAATTGTTAAAGGTGGAGAAAAGAAGTCATGGTCATCATCACTTATCCCATCGTCATCATATTCACTTAAGATTATATTATTTGTAGGATGTTATCTTGCAGTCTGGTCGTTAACAGGACTCATTCTTCTGTTAGCATGGTCCGCACCAATGAATGTTATTCTTGCAAAAATAGGTCCAGTGCAACTTGGTATAATCTTTGGAACCATACTAATTGTGTCAGGATTATATCAGTTTAGTCCATTGAAGGCAAAATGCCTTGGATATTGTGAATCCCCAATGAGTTTCTTTCTAAGAAGATGGAGAGGATACAGTACGATAGGTGCAGTTAAGATGGGAACATATCATGGTATGTATTGTCTTGGATGTTGTTGGCCTTACTTTCTACTAATGATGGCATTAGGTTGGATGAATTTGTTATGGATGGGGCTGTTTGCAGGTATTATTTTTGGTGAGAAAGTATGGTCACGCGGAATATGGGTTGCTAGAATTGCAGGGATTGGTCTTGTAATCGTTGGAATTACAACGTCGTTTGGTTTAACAACAGTTAGCAGCGGTATAATGAATGCTGATGAAGGTAATAATATCAATATGAATAATGATATGGTTATGGACAATAGTAGTAATAATAATCCTAGCCATGATAATATGAAGAATAATAATAAAATGGATATGTAGATGGAAATGTGGCATTGGTTTATGTGTAACTTCGCACAATAATACGGCGACAGCAACAACAGCCAAACATTATGTCACCCACAAGAAAAATGTTAACTATTCAATGAAGCTTGATTTACTTACTATGCTACAGCTATATGATGCCATGAAGTTTGCACAAGGTCCAAAATACAAAATAAAGCATGTCCATGAGGCTAAAAATGATGTCAAATTTAGTTCAAAATCTTGGTTCCATATTTTGTGTTGATAACAATTCATAAACAACTCGGCTCATTTTGACAACCTTAAGGTTTTTAGGACTACTATATAGTTTCTTCTTCTTCTTCTTCTGATGTGAGCAAGTCTAAGATGGTACTTATCATTAGGGATCTTTAGCAATTATATTAAATAAGAAGTAACGTTATACTAAAGACATAATTATCGACTGATTTAATAATATAACCTATCACTGACTAAAAATGCAAAATATTTCCCGTGTTGCCCTGGTACAGATGAAGTCTTCAGAAGATAAGGACAAAAATCTAAAACTATCTATTAGTCTTATCAAAGAGGCTGCAGAAAAGAAAGCAAACTTGATATGCTTTCCCGAATTTCAAATGGCGTTTTCACCAACTAATCAGTCTGCAAAACAGTTAGCAAAACTAGCTGAGTCAATAAATGATGGCACTTTTCTCTCTAAATTGTGTACAGCTGCCAAGCAGAACAAAATTAACGTTTTGGCAACAATCTATGAAAAAGGTAATGGTGGCAAGAATAATAATCATCATCATCAAAGTTATACCAACAATCGGGTATATGATACAGCCGTTATGATAAATAACAAAGGTACAATATCTTCAATTTACCGTAAATTGCATCTATATGATGCTTTAGGTTTCAAAGAATCTAATAAGATGATGCCTGGTAGTATAATTGAAAAACCTGTCAAAACATCCGCTGGAAATATCGGACTGATGATTTGTTATGACATACGTTTTCCTGAAATGTCTAGGATTTTAACAGTGAATGGTGCAGATATCTTAGCTGCTCCTTCAGCATGGGTTCATGGACTTATGAAGGAAGAGCATTGGCAAACAATGCTCAAGGCAAGAGCAATTGAAAATGGGTCGTACATGTTGGCCCCTGATCAGGTTGGTAACATCTACTCTGGTAGAAGTATGATTGTAGATCCATTTGGTGTGGTTATGATAGACATGGGAAATAGAGAAGGAATTGAAGTCGTTGAAATTGATATATCACAAGTCCAGAAGGTTAGAGAGTCACTTCCACTGCTGAAAAATCGTCGGACTGATGTATACCGAGATAACATCAGTGCATTTAGTTAAACAGGTTTCCTTTTTCCTTGCTTTCCCAACTTTCCTATCATTCTTCTTCTTTTATCTTGTTTTTTAGCGGACATTGCATATTAATACAAATTTTCCATGGATTTTTTCTATGATGTGCAAATATGACATTAATTATGGGCCATTTGCATATGACGCAGTTCTTACCTGTGGTTTTTATTGAACCTTTCTGTGGAAGTGGAGCAGTTGCTTTACATCCACCACCAGTAGAGGAGGAAGAGAAGGAATAATTAGAACAACCCACAAATCTCTTCTTTGTAATACGTGATTTTATAATCCGTAGTTCACCTTTATGACAAACGGGACAAATTCCAATGCTCTTTTCCTTGGCCATCGTAGTGACTATTGCATCTGTTAGTTGTTCATTTATGCTGGACCCCTTTTCTCTGAAAAGAGCCAGTGACTCGATCAATTTATCTACCGCATATTCTATGACTGAAATACTATTACTTTCACCTGCTTCAATCATTTCTAATTGCTTTTCCATTGATCTAGTGAGGTCTGTTGAAACAATATCTGGTACATATTTTCGCATCGATTCTATTACTGCAAATCCAAGATCTGTGGCTTCAATACCATTGTATCCTTTTTGGCTGGCTATTCGAGCAGTATTAGTAATGTATTTTCTCTTAAATAAAGTATTGATGATATCTGCTCTTGTGGCTTTTGTTCCAATTTCCTCCTTTTCCATTTTTTTCAATAAGCTGACTTGATTGAATCGAAAAGGTGGTTGTGTAAATTTCTCCTCCATTTTTATGAGTATATTTTTCAAAACGTCACCCTCTTGCAACTCAGGTAATTGGACTTCCTCAAATTTAAAATAAGGTTTGTAAAAATATATCCATCCTTCATATATTTTTGTCCTTCCAATGGTTTTGAAAATATAGCTATTATTAACAGTAATTGAGACTTCTACACGTTGGCTTATAGCTGGATCGCCAAATGTGGCAAGGAACCTTCTGACAATAAGATCATAGATCTTAAATTCAATCCAATCAAGTTTGCGTCGTGGTCTTTCTCCAGTTGGGTAGATAGCTGGATGTGCTAGGTCAGTTTTGACTCCTTCGTTTGGAGAAAGATGATCTTTTGACAGCAATACTCTGGCCATGTTATTATACTCGCTATTGATCTTAGAAAGACCTGAGATAATTTTCTTATAGCCTATTGAGGCTGGAATCTTCTGGCTTGATGTTCTGGGGTAAGAAATTAATGCATCAAGATAAAGCCTTTCTGCAACCAAAAGAGTATGGGTAGGAGAAACTTTGAATAATCTATATGTCTCTCTCTGCAGATCACTTAAGCTAAATGGAGTTGGAGGGCTAAGTGTAGTTTTCTGGTTTTTAAGTTCACTAACAAATCCATCTTTACCTGTACAGGAACTAACTATTGAATGGGCTTCTGATAATGTCTCTATTTTCTCCTTTTCATATAGTGCTTCAATTATTTCTTGCCCATTTTTTTCAAATTTTGCTATTATGACCCAGTATGGATCTGGAATATGTTTTCTAATATCAATTTCTTTGTCTACTACGAAAGCAAGGGTGGGACCCTGTACTCTACCAATTGATAGGTTATAGTATATTCTTCTTCTTTTTTCTTTTTTACTGTCATAGCCGACTTTAAAAGATTGCGAAAGTGCTCTTGAAAGATTGACACCATAAATAAAATCAAGTATATGTCTAGATCTGCCGGCTTCAGCTAATCCTTTATTAGGTTTTAGTAGGTTTTCAAATGATTCACTTATCTCCTGAGCCGTAAGAGTTGAAAATTTGACTCGTAGTGATTTTTCATACTTGTGTTTACAGGCATATTCAAGTATATTGTAACCAATTACTTCACCTTCCTGGTCATAGTCGCAAGCATGGACAAATTTTGTAGCTTTCCGTGAAATATCTGATATCATCTCTATTATCTGGTCAGCTTTCGAGGCCGATGGTTCTCCTCTTTTTTTTGAAGAAATCGGTGCCCATTCTAGGTCCAATACAGGATATACTTCTCGATTCTTCTTTGTCGCATCAACTAAGCCATACAAGTGACCTATCGACGAGCAGATTATAAAATGTTGATGATGCTTATCTGATATAACATCAAAAGCTGCTGGTACTCCTTTTTTTGCATATCCAGGATATTCCAAAAATCTATTAGTTCCTCCAAGAGCCTCTGCTATCCTTCGTGCGGCATCAGGTTTTTCACAGATAACTAGTGTAAAAGGTTTGGTGATCTGATTATTAATTCGATTATCATCCCCCGCAGGTAAAAAGCAAATAATCAGTTATAAGGCTATTTTATTATACTGATCTTGCTTTTCCTCTCTAGCGTGCTCCCTCATACGATATATGATATTTACAAAACATAATACAAACAAGAATAAAAGTTAATTATATTCCCAAGTATAGGAAGAAGACTCTTTTATTATAAAAAACCTAGTCAAACCAAAGAGACATTATAACATACATATTCTATTAAAAGACCACTCATTATCTAACCTTTTTATAACGCAAAAAGGTATTTTTATTAAATGGTAAACAAGGTCTGTGTTATTGGTGCAGGCAGTACTAAATATGGCAAATTGGATGAAAGCATTATTGAGATTGCATTAAATGCATCAAAAGATGCTATAAACTCGGCAGGTATTACGCCAAAGGACATTCAGACAGGATATATCTCAAATGTTTTTGGTGCTGCTGATAAGCAAGTTCATATGGCCCCTGTTATTATGAGTAACCTAGGAATTCCACATGTCCCCGGACTTACAATCGAATCTGCATGTGGCTCCGGTTCTGTAATGTTTAGAGAAGCATATGCCAATATAGCAGCAGGATTTTATGATTGTGTTTTGGCTCTGGGTGTTGAGAAAATAACACATACTGGAACTGTTCAGAGCACTACCTTATTCTCTTATTGTTCTGATTTCTTTTATGAAGGAGGAAATGGCGCGTCATTTCCAGGATTATTTGCGTCAATAGCTAGAGCCTACATGGCAATACATAAGGCTAATGAAGAAGACCTTGCTCATGTCGCTGTAAAGAATCATGAAAATGGAATTCTCAATCCAAAAGCTCATGTTAGAAAAAAAATCACAGTTGACGATGTACTAAAATCTCCTGTAGTGGCCTCACCTTTGAAACTTTATGACTGCTGTCCATTTTCAGATGGAGCATCAGCAGTCCTACTCTGTAGTGAAGAGTTCGCTAAGAAGAATGGGAGACCTTATGTAGAGATTATTGGTTCAGGCAGAGGAGCTTCTCCGGCTGCAGTCCAAGCACGTGAAGATATTACTACTATCCCAAGTACCATAGCTGCTGCCAGGCAAGCATACAAAATGGCTGGAATTACTCCAAAAGATATTGATTTTGCTGAAGTTCACGACTGCTTTACTATCGCAGAAATTATTGATATTGAAGATCTTGGTTTCTTTACGAAAGGAACTGCTGCTAATGCCGTGAGAGAAGGGGCAACCCGCAGAAATGGTGAGATTCCGATTAATCCTTCTGGCGGATTGAAATCAAAGGGTCATCCAATTGGTGCAACGGGCATAGGTCAGATCGTAGAAGTTTTCGAGCAATTTACTGGCGCAGCTGGAGAAAGAACTATTAAAGATGCAGAAATTGCTCTGACACATAACTTTGGAGCCACGGGTGCAAGCGCAGCAGTTCATATCTTTAAAAAAATGGAGCAATAAGTTAAGTTGTCTGAGACAAAAAAACAACAACAACAACAAGCTTTGAGTATACGCGAGAAGTTTATCCTATCTGCCAATAGAGGAAAGATACTTGCAAATAAATGCTCAAAGTGTGGACATATTATGCTTGAGACAATATACTACTGTGAAAAATGTTTTAATAGTAAATTTGAACCTATCGAATTCGAAGGAACTGGCAAGGTATTGACTTATACTATTCAAGCTGTCGCACCAGAAGGCTTTGAAGACGCAGGCTCCTATGCATGGGTCGTTTTCAATGTAGATGACGCCCCCTTCAGAGCTTCAGGATTTCTTCCTGGGATAACATCACCTAAGGATCTACCTATTGGAGCAAAGGTTAATGTAGCTGGCTTTCATCCAAAACATGGCCTACTATTACAAAAGAACTAGCTCAGCTTAACATTTTTACTTTTTAGCAGCAATACCTATCGGCATCTTGTAAAATAATACCAAGAACATTTTTATTATTCAGGTTTTTATTACATTATTATTATCCATGTCTGTGGTAGATATTGTTTGTAATAAATGCGGATCAGTAATCTATACAATGCGTATGTTGAAATCCGTTAGGGATATTTTGCGCTCCTCTAATAGCAGATGTACTGCTTGCGGCGCAGTGTTAAATCCAGGAGATTTTACAGTTTCGGTAGAAAGACGATAAAAGAAGAACAACAACAAATTTGGAGGCAAATAAACTCCAAAATTCATCTACATTTAAAAGCCAACCATGCATTTTTTATAACTGATGTTAAAAGAGCGACCATTCAAATTAAGTGTTTTAATTTAATTTGTTGGTCCAATAACTGAGCATCATAAAATAATGATGTCTTTATTATATTCTTTGCCATCGCCTTGTTCTGTGATGACACCTGATTCCATCAAAGCAAATAAACATCTAGTGTTTTGGAGACATCTCTTATAAGATATATAATAATCAGACATGATTTTCCTCCATATATAATGATTTAATGTAATCGGTGACTTGTGCTGTCTTCAAAAAGTTCGTCTTGATGTTTTTTGTCGCTTACAAATTTCAAGCTACTATGGGTTTCAACAGGTCATGTAGAATAAATTTAATAAAAATTATAACTATTAATAAAATTGGTAATGCTAACCATCTTACTATGAATTTGTAGATCAGCTTTATAGTAGCTTTTAGTATATAGAGTTTAACAATTGATCTTAACATTTTTTAAATAATCAACATGATTAGAAGATGGATAACGACAAGCATCAGCAGTTCAAGAGCGATATTGTAAATGCTGGTCTGCTAATGCAGAACCAACTTGGTCGATTGAGAATGCTTGATAAAAAGTTTACAGCAATGGATAAAGATTTGCGTTATCAAATAGCTGTCAATATAAAAGCCGGCAATAATCCTCGTGCAAAAGCCCTTGCAAATGAGCTATCAAATATCCGCCGTATTCAGCGAACTACACAGAACACGAGCATTGCACTAGAAATGGTAGTAATTCGCTTCAGTACAATTAACGAATTTGCGATGATCTTGGAAACTATTAATCCGACAATTGAAATGATTAAAGACATACAAAAAGATATTTCAAAGACCATTCCAGCTGCCAATGGAGTTCTGTCAGAAATGACCTCTATGACGTCTGATATTCTAGTTAATTCTAACATTAGGTCAGACATAGGAAAAGTTTCGACACCTATAGATACGGATGCTCTTTCAATATTGAATGAGGTAGAAGGAATACTAGAAGATGAGGCAAAAGCCAGACTGCCAGAAGTTCCAACTATCACCTCTTCACATAATGTCAGAATAGATCGAGAAACAAAGGAAGAACAACTAGTAGAAAAAAATCGGCTGATGATTGAAGGTTAAAACTGTTGGCTTATTAATTAAGTCATAAATATAAGGCCTATTATGCCATTGGTTAAAAATAATTTACAAAGTAATTTTAATCATGTGAACTTATTATCGGGTGCAATGGAACAGTTGAGTCACAACTATTCTTCTCAAACAGAATCTATACGGGATGGAGTTTTAGAATCAGCATCAAAGCGTGTCAGAATGATTTTTTCTGTTATGGCTAGTCCTAATAGGATTGATATTCTGCGTATTCTAAATTCTAAAGGACCACTCACCTATTCAGAGTTAAAATCCCTTGCTGGATTTAAATCTAAAAAAGAATCTGGCAAGTTTGCTTATCATTTAAGAAAACTCCTCAGACAGTCACTTGTTTCACTCAACAAGCCAGAACGACGTTATATAATTACAAATTTGGGCAAATTAGTATTAAGCCTTGCTAGACAAATAGAAGAAAGATCAATAATAGAAAGTGGCAAAATGTACGTTAGAACCACTAGACATTCAATTGAAGAGTTCAACTCCCACAAAATAATCCAGTCACTTGTAAGAGAGTCAAATATGCCTCTTGAACAGGCACATAAAATTACAGAAGAAGTTGAAAACAAGATATACAAGTTCCAGACAGCATATCTTACGTCATCATTAATTCGAGAAACGGTAAATTCTATTTTAATTGAACATGGACATGAAGAATATAGAAACAAGCTGGCTAGATTAGGAATGCCAGCATCTGATATTGCTGAGATGTTAAACAATATAGACACAGCTAAGGATGGAGTAGACAGTATAATATCAAAGGTTTCTCACGCTGTTTTTTCAGAATATTTGCTAATTAACACACTTCCAAAGGATATTGCGGATATGCACTTTGGAGGTGAGATAAACATTTCTAATAGTGGTGTATGGGGCTTAATTCCTGATACCATATTTCTGGACGTCACAGACTTTATTGAAGAGGGTCTGGACTTTAAAGGTAAGTTTTTGAATGTCTCACGATTACCGGCACTAAGGAATTCTGATGACTTTGCAACTGCTCTAACTATGTTAATTTCGCTTCTAAGCAGAGAAGCTTCGGCAGAAATTGTACTAGATGGTGTCATTCCTATACTATTGCAAAAGAATACAACAGAACCAGATGTTGTTGCGTCACAATTTGCAAGGGCTCTACTAACATCCTCCATAGCTCCATCTTCTTCCTCATCCGGACTACCAATTACTACAATAACACTCCCAGCAGATGAATTCGATGCCAAAATAATATCTGCGTTATTGAATGGTTATAGAAAATATGTAGATTCCACTCCTGTCCCGAGGATAGGAATATCATTCAATTATAATAACAAGAATAGCAAACTTAAGGATCATTTACAGCCTATTGCATCAACTGTGCTTGCTGGTGGTATTATCTCAATTTCGCAAAATGGATCAAGGGGTAGTAATGGCCTTCGTAAATCTTTAGACAGCAGGTATTCTAGTACAGTCATAACTTTGCATTCGCTGTCAATTAATCTTCCTAGGTTGGCGTATCAATCCAACAAGGACGAAACCTATTTCCGGGCAAGACTTGCTCTTATGATAAATCCTACACTAACTGCAATGTCAATGAGAAAGAAGGCTATAGCAAACTTCATCAGAAAGGGAATGATTCCTGCACTTGCAAACAGCACCCAGTTTATGGAGCGCGGAATGACTAACATTATAATTAATCTTACAGGTGCCAAAGAATCAGTTTATGATATTCTGGGGCATGATGTTGACAACGATGGAATAGAGATTTTGCAAAAGGTAGTAAAGACATCCGTAGATGTGGCTGTAGATCAAGGCAAACACCTTGGAGAAGACTCCATAGGAATTGCTATGGTATATGATGATAGTGCTGGGAGATTTGCAGGTCTAGATTCTGACAAATACGGCAAGATTCCTTTACTATCTACCCAGCAAAATACACCTACTTATTCACAAGGACTAACATTGAATGGAAAAGAATTACTGTTTTCTGATGGTAAATACAATTCCATAATTAAGGAATGTATTTCACTTGAAAGACTGCTAAATGGTGGGCTTTCAGTGACTCTTGATGTGAGCAATCTCTCATCCAATGTGGAAGAAGTAAAGAATGCAATAGAAGCTGCATCAGATTTACAATTTTTCCGTCCCCGACTCAGGCCAATAGTATGTACTAGCTGTGGTAAAAAATCAAGAGAACAACAGTCTATTGAGAAATGCGGATTTTGCAAGTCGCCTTATTTAGTACCGGTTTATCTATAAATGTGAAGTTTGTCAATGATACAAGATACTAATTATTATTATTTATCAATCATGTAAATGTGGTCTATTAATGTATGATGATAGTGGTAGCATTTTAAGGTAGAATAAAAAGATAACTTATTTATGCTCCTCATCTCTTCTTCCTCC
>DASQWW010000050.1:0-6061 GCA_035640055.1 Nitrososphaeraceae archaeon
CATTTGCTTGACTCAGAACTTGGCATATAGCAGAAATCAATATATTTTGATTCAATAATCGCTAATATCCTTCTATGATTTTAAAATAAAATTTTAGCCAAGGAAATGGTAGCACTTTCTACTACTTTCTTGCTTTCAAAAGTACGAAGATAGCCACTGCACCCATCATACCTCCTAATACAAGCAATACCTGTAACGGAAATCCTCCGGTAGCAGTAACAGTACCCTCAGGGGCCTGTGCAGAAACAAATGCAAGCTCATTGTTGCCCGATTTTTGTACACGTGAGAATCCTGCGATTTGGATTTGACCACTTGGCGGAGGAGTAGATGAATGGATAGAAACTTTGGTACCATCTATAGTTGCAGTTGCATCTGATACCTTTTCGGTAAGAGTACCTTCTCTGAAACTGCTTTCACCAAGAGAATAAACTGATACTGCTCTAGCTCCTGATTGTTCCGTATATCCTGCGGCACTTGCTTGACTTCCAGTTGGATCAAAAAGGAAATGCCATCTATCCATCGGTATTCCAATATCTGCAAAGTTAAATAATGGCTCCTTCATAATTCCTGCAGCTTCAGAATTTAAGAATTTTTGAGCTAAATCAGGATGTGTAGCCTGAAACAAACCGATTGGATAATTGACACTTATTTTGCCATACTTTTCTGTATCCAGTACCAATGGTTGATTAATTATTACACCTCTCCAATCCAAATCAAGTACGGTACCTTGTTGTCCTTTTTCAAGAACAAACTTGGTAATAGTTGGATTTAGTACAACCTTATAAGAAAGTGAAAGCCTATCAGGCTCGCCTCTGAGATCTGCACTATAAGATAAGCTTGCATTAACAATATTAACTGGACTTTTCTTTTGATTAGCGATATCTTGATTGATAGTGGATATCAGCTCGCTCATTCCACCTCCTGTTCCATTCATAGTAAATTCCACTCGTTCGTTTTTACCATTAAATTGATTTGATAATGCACTTCCTGGGTCATACTTTAACGTAATAAATCTAACACCTGTAAGTGCAGGGTCAGCGCTGTCAAGTGTTGGTATCAGAATTACTGTCATCTGTACTGCATATGCATAAGAAACAAAACTGATCATTAAAAGAGTTAATAGAACAACAAAGAAAAAGAAGTTACGGAAATCCACATAAAAAACTCTCGCATGTCCTGTTTATAATCTTTATTGAAGACATATATTCGTTATTGATATTACATCAAATGTTTCCGACCTCTGGAATTTTCATCGTTAAGCAAACACTTAATAGTTAAGATTAGATGGGAGACCAATCAAATTTTTACAAATTTAATAAAATTCAGTATTTATATAATCTCTATATTCCGAAAATTATACATTGCAGCACAATTATATCATATTTTAACTTTGATTACTGTTCTTGCTGGTGGAACTGGCTCAATAAAGTTAATTCGCGGTCTTGCATCACAAACAAGAGATCTTGCCGTTATATCCAATGTTGGGGATAATATCTGGCTTCATGGTCTTTATATTTGTCCTGATATAGATACTGTAATCTATGGTCTATCCGATCTCCTTGACGAACAACGAGGATGGGGAATTAAAAATGATTCATTTGGATTTATTCGTCAAATGGAAATGCTTGGAGAAGAAACATGGTTTAAGATCGGCGATAGAGATCTGGCTACTCATTTATTACGAACTAATATGCTTAAGAATGGCAAGAGTCTGTCAGAAATCACTGACTGGATGAGAAACAAGTATGCCATTTCGACTAAAATTATTCCTGCAACAGATAATCCTGTTGAGACAAAAATTATAACTGACAAGGGAGAAATGCATATCCAGGAATTTTGGGTCAAAAATACAGGTGAACCAAATGTTATTGGTATCAGATATGATGGTGCTAGTAGGTCAAGAAGTAATCCTGAAGTAACTCATGCCATAAAACGCTCCAAACTGATAATTGTTGCACCAGCAAATCCAATCACAAGCATAGGCCCAATTTTGGCTATTAAAGGTCTAAAAAAAGATCTTATCGCGGAAAAGAAAAAAATTGTTGCAATTTCGCCTTTGATTGGAGACAAGGCCATAAGTGGGCCAGCGGTCAAATACATGCAGGCACTGAAGATGCAAAATTCTCCAGTAGGAGTTGCAGAATATTATTCTGAATTCGTAAGTAAATTTGTAATTTCGAGAAGCGACAGTAATTTATCTTGGAAGATACATAGATTTGATATGAAAGTATATGAAACTGATATTATGATGAAGGATATTGATGATGAAGCTAGACTGGCATCATATCTAATAAAGCAAGTCAAAAGTATCTGATTTTGAAGATATTTGCTATTGTACCTGTAAAGAGATTTGAAAAAGGAAAATCAAGGCTAGCATCTTTGCTGAATATTGATGAACGTAAAAAATTGTCTGAATTACTACTTGATGATACTCTAAGTAGTTTATTAAGAACAACTACAGTATGTGAGGTGATTGTAGTTTCAAGTGATAAAGGTGCAAAGGAAATTGCAGAAAGGCTTGGTGCAAAATATCTAAAAGAGAACAAAGACAGCGGAGTAAATAAAGCTGTTGCTCTTGCCGATAATTATAGTTCACAGTCTGGTGCTGAGGCCACCCTTGTAATCCCGCAAGATTTGCCTTTGCTCCGACCAGAAGATATAGACATAATGTGCAAGGCTGCAGAAGAACATGAAAGATGTCTGATAATATGTCCGTCGCTCAGATATGATGGAACAAATGCCCTATTACGTAGACCTTCATCGCTGCTGAAAACACACTATGATAACAATAGCTATAATATGCATATTAAAATAGCCAGGAAAATAGGAGCCAATATCAGGATATTTCTATCACGACGAATAATGACTGATATGGATACTATTGAAGATATAGAAAATTTGCTAAAAGAATCTAGCAGAAGTAAGGCTATTGCATATATAAAATCTGTATTACATTTTGACTCAGCAGCTTGACAGATACTCTTTGTATAACGGTTGACATTGCAATGCTGGACTTTTTTAATAATATCTCTACGATAAAATATGAGAAAGGGTTTATTATCGATATTATCATCCTTTGGTCTTTTTGATCTACCCAGCGAAGATTACATAGATTTCTTGCAAATGTGCTTGTATGTCGTCTACAAAAGCTCTGAATCTACTGATAGGCACAATAGGAACACCGCCAATAAATTGAACTTTCATAGCATAAAGACTTAATATTATAGGCACTGCAGAATCTATATCATTTTTCCTGTCAATTAAAAATTTTGTTCTCTCTGCTTGTTTTTTAGCACAAACTGACATAACTGACTGGCTAGCGCGCCTCCAATGTTTGCAGTCAGCTACTATTGCAAATCTTGAATTAACTCCTATTACATCTATTTGTATACGTGGTTTTGTGAATCGTACATTGGTTTCCGTTCTATAACCTAACAAATGAAGTACTTCTGAACTCAACGATTCAAAGTCTTTCCAATTTAATGCTTTGGAGATTTTCTCTATATCGCATCCCATTTGCAAGGCGGTAATCGCTGTTTTCATTCTATCTGTTTGTGAAAATATTATCATATTATCTGACGAAAATGAGCCTATACCATTAATTGTTAAAAATTCTAAAACATTCTTTGCAACGATCTTACTAAAAATCCCAGATCTAAATCGAAAGTCATCAAAAGTAACCTCCGATGATATGCCATATATAGCCTTCGCCAACAGCTCTTGATGCACTCAAAAAATTATAACTAACAGATATTTTAACTACATTAAACTGAAGAAGATTCGTCTGAAATATTCTTCAGATATTGATCGGGCGTATTCTACACTTCTGCGAAGACCGTTGCATTATGAATATTTTTGATAACGATCTATGTTATGGGAGATGACTAATAAATTTGTTGATAATAATGAATCAATAGTAGAATATAGAGTCCTATCTCTAGTGTTTAATGTAAAATTTTTTGATTATAAAAAAGCGAGTAAATGTAGATTCCAATTGCAATAATTCCAATCAAACTAAGAAGGACGTCTAGAGATCCCAATATAGGGTTTTCTTTTTCGCTGTTCCATTTATATCCATAAAATAGATATCCATAAAAACCATATGTAAAAATACCATAATTCGATGACCAGTGAAGTATAACTGCAGTTGGAAAACCATATCTATAATAAAGCCAGCCAAGGATCCACCCACCAATACTTGCCTGTGAGACTTTTCCATAATCCCAACCAGATGTAAATAATACATGTGAAAACCCAAAAAACAGGGCATTCATTGTTAGTATGGAATATACGATCCAAGATGGCCGTTGTCTATTCCAACCTGGATGCCACAATGTTCTCGCAATTTCTTTAATTGTTCTCGTATTTCCAAGAACTAATAGACAAGGAACTCCTATCAAGAAAACCCTAAAAATGAATTCTTCACGCAATGGTGAGTTGGTTAATTGAAAGAACTGTAAAAGGTAATTGCCTACTATTGTTGGTTCTCCTATCCTTAACCCAAACAAACTTTGCAAAAAGTCTAATGCCTTTGTAGCAACAAGGTAAACACCAAGCCAAACAATAGTCATCAAGAGATAATTATACTGAGTATTCCAGTAAGCTGTTCTTTTTTCATATATTAAATTATATAGTGCATGAAGAAAGTCTTTCCTTGGTCCAAGAAATGCTATTGTAAAAGTCAAGAGATAAATTAACCACAATATGATAAAGATCAACCCTAATTCTATTTTAATGGAGGATAATGGAGAGAAAGAGATAAAGACAATATCACGAAATTCAATTGGATGTTTGTATGTTAGGTTTCCTCCCAAGTTGGTATTCAACACTAAATAAGAACCAATAGGAAATGAAACAAATAAGAGAATGAAGGTTACCATAATAAGACCAGAATAAGCTAAAAGGACTCCGTACGATAGCTTCAGTTTAATCGTAAAGTTCCCACCAAGAACTATTGTACTTCGATTGTAGATTCGTTAAAACCCAGTCTGACTAGGTAGCCCTTAACATCGTCCCTATGATCACCTTGGAGCATAATGAATCCATCCTTAGCCGTTCCGCCACAGGCAAATTTACTCTTCAATTCTTTAACAATATGCTGCATATTGCTAAACTTTGGATCAATACCCTCAATCATAGTTGTTGTCTTAGAAAAACGTCTTGTTTCGAGGCGGACTACGATCCGAGTATCTTCCTTATCAAGTTCTCCACAGGCACATAAATCATCAGGAAGACCACATTTTTTGCATATAACCGCCATCTTTTGGTAAATAATCTTCCCAATTCCTATTATTAAGCCTTGCCGGTGCTAAAATGCAATTGGATTCATTATTATCTTTAACGCAAGGCGTTAGTAGTCACAACAATTTATAAAATTTGAAGCCTGTTGAATTGTAGATCGCGCAAATTGATGAAGATTATTTTTAGAGTTGGATAATTTAGAGGAAAATCGAATTATATTCTTACAGCTTAAGATGTAATTTTAAGCCCTTATATCGATTTCTGATAGTCACCTCTGTTACACCAGCTGCTTCTGCAACGTCTTTTTGGGTCTTGTTCTCACCATTCATTACACATGCGACATACAATGCCGCGGCTGCTAGGCCCATCTGATACTTGCCAGCAGAAATCTTCTTGCCTTCTTCAGCTTTCTTTAGGATTTCAAGTGCTTTACGCTTTGTCCTTTCACTTAAATTGGTGTTGTTTGCAACTCTTGATATACACTTCATCGGATCAGATATTGGAACTTTATAATCAAGTTCGACAAGCAGTTTTCTATAAGTTTTAGAGATTTTTTTAAGTCTGATATTACTAACTGCAACTATATCCTTTAATGTCTTTGAAATTCCCATTTCTCTACAAGCAATGTATACTGCTGCAGATATTACCGATGATATTGTTCTTCCCCTCACTAATCCTCTTTGTTGAGCTTTTCTATAAATATAAGCAGCCTTCTCAGTTATCGCATCTGACAGACCAAGTTCATCCTTTAGTCTATCAAGTTGAGTGAAGGCATGTTTGAAATTCCTTTCTCTAGCTCTTGTGTGACTTCTAAAATCCC
>DASQWW010000051.1:0-9177 GCA_035640055.1 Nitrososphaeraceae archaeon
ATATCCTTTTTGCTCATATTCAAGTTATTTCTCATTGCATTGTTTTTTGATTTTATTACAGTAGTCATGATAAATTCCAACCATCTTTGATTTATCAAATATGATACTGAGAAGTGTTAATCTGTCAAATTCTTATATTGAATTATAAGAAAATGGTCAGTTCACTTGGATCGGTTGGTTTGGAGTTTTATATCAATGTTTATTGTCATCAAGGTAAATTAGGGATTGTTGTAAAAGAGCCAAGATTTAAAAAATGTGGAGGTAATAAAAGTGGCAAATGCATATGAGGCCTGTACATTGATTAATGCTAATACTATCAATCATCAGTTTGTACTTTGTGATTCCTGTTTTTGGTGTGCAACTGATTTCAAAGTGCAAGGACAAAACATCGCCATTAATGTCTGCCCTATGTGTTTCAATGACAATTTATCATTAATTCCTCTAGGACAATATGAATCTTATAAGAAAATGATCGAGCCTAAGCTCGGACTAGAGATAAAGTTTTCAACTCACGCTTGTGTTCCATTAAACTCATTAAAATTTAATGGTACAAATGACGGATTATAGGAGTAGTAGTATTGATGCATTAAAACATCTCTTGATGTCAGGACAAGAGCTTGGAAACGAAAACTGCATCCATTACTCTTGCTTCTGCCATATATCAAAGATTCCTGAAAACATTTCGTATATGAGAAATGGAATAAAGTATTACTCTGTACAAGTGACTTGCGATAATGGAATTCAATATGGAATACAAGCTTACGGAGATGAAGCTGAGAACTTGTATAAAGAGCTATATAAATATGCAGAACATGGAAAAGCGGCCAGCGAAAAAGAATATTAAAAAGACGTTTACTTCAATCAATTATGGCAGCACAATGAACATGGATGGAATTGTTTATTTCAAACATGATTAAAACTTGGCTTTATGTCTTTAAACATTGTAAGGTTAAAACTGAATCAACATCGTATGATGGATCCTAGTAACTGCTTTTAGATATAGTTAATGGTGCCTCATTGACATATTGACTATATATTGATCTAAATCTTTGCAGAAAGGATAAATTCTATATCTAAGGACATATTAGATTAGTAGATATGGTTTGCGCAAACCTAATGCCTATAGTATATGTATTCTCAGCACTGGCTGTCTCCTATATTGGAATTGAAGTATTCAAAATGAGAAGAAGTCTAAGTACAAACAACAGAAACAAGGAGAGAAAAATGATTATGCCACTTTTAGATTGAAAGGCAGCTCTACTATGTGTGTGTATAGATGCTAGTCAGATATAACTTAGTAATGATTTTTCTGGATAGAGGTTATTGTCAGTGTTATGCAACCGATATTGTCGCCATATTTTATCTAACAATCTTTTATCTACAAAGAGAAAAGAAGGAAGAAGAAGAAGGTCACAAAAGCATGAAGAATCGTTCACCAATAGAAATTATGGCATCTATATTGCGTTCTGCAACAGCGAATTGGGAGTATAAAACTACGATTATGAATAATGCAACTGTATCACATTCACAATTGATCAGATATCTTGCCATTGCAGTAGAAGGTGGATTAATGAAGTATTCTGAGGTAACGGGTCTATACAGAACAACAGAGGCAGGACTCATTTATTTAAATAAGTATGAACATCTTCTTCGTCTATTGCCTACAATTCCAGATTTGCCAGATTTAATTCAATCTGAAGGAAATTCAGTTGTAAATGAGCCAATCAGAGAATAAAAAAGAAAGTTGATAGTTAAGAAGACGGTAAAGCATCATTTAGGCTATACCATTAGTTGCGGCAGCATATATATCTTCAAACAATTTATCAGCACTTTTTTCTTCTTTTAATTAGACCTTTCACTTGATAAGTATAACAAGGGTATCAAGATGGTTTTTATGTTATTAAAACAGGAAGTTATAATTTATCTTGCCTCATTTTGGTCTTTAATTTGATCTTTAAACTAGAATAATTCTTGCAAAATGATCCTGATATCGCCAAATAACAAGTAAGTTTTTAATGGATGAATAGTAGTATAACAACTAATTTGGGATCATCCACACAAGCAAAGCAGCTTGATACGCTTGATAAAGAACTTTTGAATGAAATCCAGTGGACGTTTCCACTTGTTGACAGACCCTATCTTGAGATTTCCAAACGGTACAATATCTCTGAGAATGAAGTTATGCAGAGGATTATATATATGAAGGATTTGGGTTTAATTAGACAGATTAATTCGATTTTTGATACTAGGCGGCTAGGCTACAAAAGTGCTCTTATAGCATTTGCAGTCAAACCTGACAAACTTGATTTTGTCGCTGACGAAGTAAATAAACATCCTGGAGTTAGTCATAATTATGAGAGAAATCATGAATTCAATATGTGGTTTACACTTGCAATCCCACCTTATGATCAATTGAAAATGGTTTTAGATAGAATGGCTTCTCTGGATGGCGTTATAAAGTATAGATTATTACCTACTATCAAGCTTTATAAGATTGGCGTCAGACTTGACATGGTTAATGAAGATCCTGAGAAACCAAAGCCAATAGACAAGGTTAAGGAACCAAATATCAATAAATTTAGTCTTACTGAACGTGATAAGGAGTTTATCCGTGAATTACAAAAAGATCTAAAGGTGATTCCAGAACCATTCAAGGAGATGGCAGAAAATCTTGGTATTGAAACAACTGAACTATTTGCAAAGGCCAAAGAATACGAGCAAACTGGCATCATGAGACGGTTCGCAGCTATATTACGACATCGTGAAGCTGGCTTTTCTGCGAATGGTATGGTAGTATGGAGCGTCCCCGAAGAAAAGGAGGTTGATGAAATTGGCTATAAACTTGCAGCTTTTCCACAAGTGAGTCATTGTTATAGGAGACCCGTTTATCCTGACTGGCAATTCAATTTATTTAGTATGATTCATGCACGTACATTAGAATCGGCTGAAAAAATTGCAAATGAGATATCAGAAACAGTCGGAATTAAAGACTATAGAATTCTTTTTAGCTTGCGAGAATTTAAGAAAGAGCGAGTTAAGTACTTTGAAGAAAACTAGCATTGCATAAGGTCAGATTTCGCTATACTTCTTCCTATTATATACGTGAAAAATCATTCTTCCTTCATTTTATAAAATTCTAAAAAATTATTCATCTGTTTTTATAATAGGTACAAACACCATTCGTCATATATATATATATACATATATATCATATCAGCTAAGAATACATAAATGAATTGAACAGACAATAACATTAAATTTTTTACCTATACTCCTTTTCCCTGCTGATTAGACGGTTTAGAAATTCAAGTTCTTCTTTTAGATTTGACCGATATTATTACAAATGAGTTTTATTGCAGATATTTGATTGACTGGCTTAATGCGATTATTATCAAATCAGGCTGCAACATCAGTAGAACCTAAACTTTCATTTAGAAGATACAACAGGCTGAATGTAAAAGTTATTTTTATAAAGATCGGTTATATACACCATTTCACTTTCGCTTAGATAGTTGCCATCCGACATTTCTGCAAACATTTCAACTTCTTTAACATCAACAATGGTAGGTAATACTACTGATATTTCTTTTTGAGTCAGTATGAATTTGATTGCTAGTTGGGACATATTCCATCCCTTTGCTTCTGCAATTGGTTTTATTTTTTCTATTTTTTGCATTGATTGAAGAATCCATTCTTTCTTTCTGCTATTTCTGTGATCATTCTTATCAAATACAGTTTTTTCATTAACTTTACCAGTTAATACTCCTGATGCATCAGGCACTCGAACCATGACTCCTACATTATTGTTTCTTGCTGCATTCAAAAAAACTCCCCCAGGATCTTGTTCTAAAATATTATAAACTGTTTGGAGGCATGTGATATTTCGTTTCTCTATCGCGAGAAGTCCCTCATCTCTCCAACCGATAGCTGGACCCAATGCAATACCATGACTTTTGATCTTTCCACTCTGTGTTAAATTATCGAGTGAGTGAAATAAATTGTCATCTTTTATAGTATGCATTTTTGGATTGTGGAGGCTATAAACATCTATGTAATTAGTTTGTAAACGTTTCATACTCTGTTGTAATGCGTATTCTAAATATGCAGGATCATTATGTTTTTGTGGTATCTCATTATGTCCAATTTGTTCGATATTATACATGTCGTAGCCCCATTTTGTAGAATAGACTACTTCATTGCGCATATATTTGAATGCTTGTCCGATCAGCTTTTCACTTTTACCATTTCCATACATATCTGCAGTTTCATAAAAATTGATACCTAGATCGTAGGCACGTTTCAATATCCTGATTGATTCATCATTGTCAATCTTTTTTCCCCACCAATCGAGGCCGATAGTCCAAGCTCCAAAACCTATCTCGCTTACTTTAATTCCACTTTTTCCTAGTTTTCGATATTTCATTATTAGTTTAAGATCTCCTTAAGCTCGTCAGTAATCTGAGCAAATTTAAAATCGTCTAAAACAGGCTCTTGATTATTAATTGCAGGAAATTCAATAGGAATCCATGATTTGCATCCTGACCATTCTGGTCTAAGATCTAATTCAATTGGATTAGTCATCTTATAAACTCGTAACAATACTACACTCATGGGCCTTTTGGGATTGTAATCCATTCTAGTATTTATGTATAGGTCGTTCCATATATGATATTTCCCAAGTCTTTGTAAAATCGATCTATCGTCAACTTCCTTAACTTCTGAAACTTGAGCATATGAAGTTATTTTATTCTTGCCTTTTATTGGGGCATTTTGTAGTATACTATCTAAATTATTAACGTAATCAGGTTGTATGAATTCCTTTGATTGATGTTCAAAGGTTGGAAATAGCAAGAATTTATTGTGTTTCAATTCGAAACCCTGCCTATACTCCATAATACCGCCCTTTCGTAGAAGTAATATCTGTCTTCCTTCTTCAAGCGCTTTACAAACGACTGACCATTCCTTGAGTGCTGCCATTATTCTTATCCGAGGCTCCTAATAATATCCATAACATTTTTGTAAACACAAACTATCATAGGAGTATCTTTTACTACATATTTGCTGACTTGGGTTTCACGCAATTGTACTATCAGATCCTGAAAGTCCATTAAATCATTTGTTTCGAATGCAAGCATGAAGTCCTGATCATCAAGACCAAATGAATATGATGTGTTCAGTCTAACTTGTGGAAATCTTCTCCCAACCTTTATATGTTCTTCCATCATTTTCTCGCGTTGCTCAAATGGAAGCAAATACCATTCTCTTGATTTTACAAAAGGATATACAATGACATATTTCATAGGCTGGTTATCTGTCATAAATCCTGGTATAACCTTATTTGAGTATATTGATGGGCGAAAAACAGATAGATATATCTGCGAAGGCTCTATATACTTTCCAAAAATTGTAGAATAAATTTTTGAATATAACAACTGTGTTTTTTCAAGTGAATTGGAAACCATCCATAACATAAATTCTGCGTCATCCCGGAGTCCTAAAGTTGAATAAGATCTAACTTTCATCTTTGTATTTGCAACTTCTATTAAACTTGAAAATTCTTTTGAAGCTTCCTCCTTGCCAATTTCATTTAGCCATCGCCATTTTGGATCAACTTTAAAGAATGAAAAATTTAGGAAAGTAGTTGTTGTTGTTATTATCTTTTCTTCTCCTTCGCCAGACACCATTTAATGAACTAAGAATGTAAAAAACCATATTTAAAACTAGTTCGAGAATATTTTTTTATTACCACCAATAAACAGTACACATACAAGATGAAATAAGACGAGTTTCTAAGAAGGGTATATTGACAATATTTTCATTCAAACATAAATAAAAATCAAACCAATAAAGGTTTAAAGAAATTAAATGATTATTATCTGTCTTCTATTCCTATCCATCCGTAGCCTTTTGATTCGAGCTCTTCTGATAATTCTTTGCCACCTGATTTAATAATCTTCCCCTTTGCTATAACGTGAACTTGATCTAGTTTCGCAAGATATCGGAGTATTCGGGCGTAATGGGTAATTACAATAACACCTGCACCTGTTGTAATTAATTTGTTAATTGCTTCTGCAACAGACTTCACTGCATCAATATCCAAACCAGAATCAGGTTCGTCAAGGACTGCTATATTTGGTCTTAGAACTAGCATCTGCATCACTTCTGATCTCTTTTTTTCTCCACCAGAAAATCCTTCGTTAAGGTATCTACTAAGAAAAGATGGGTCAAGTCCAACATAATCTAGATTTCTCTTCACATACTCATGAAATTCTTTGACAGTCAAGAAAACTTCTCTATTGTCTTGTTCTTCCCCTAATGATTTACCTAAAATATTGTATGCATTTCTTAAAAAATGGGTATAACCTACGCCAGAAATTTCAGTGGGATATTGAAAGCCAAGGAATAATCCTCTCTTTGCTCTTTCATCAGTAGATAGATCCAGAATGCTTTGTCCCTTAATAAGTATATCACCAGATGTAATTGTGTACCTTGGGTGACCCAATAAGACATTTGCAAAAGTACTCTTCCCTGACCCGTTTGGACCCATGAGTGCATGGACTTCACCTTTATTAACCCCTAAAGTGAGACCTGAGAGAATTTCTTTTCCCTCGATATCAACATGTAAGTCTTTAGTTTCTAAAAATGCCATTATATATGATCCTTGAATATATAATATAAGGGTATTCTCATCATATAGAATTAATATAATAACTTCCGTTTAGACTGCATCAGCCTAATTAGATGATAATAATAATAATAGTTAGTCATTGTAACATCAAATAACAAAAAACAGAAATTGATATATTTTCTACTATAGATAGATGGACTTTTAAGCAGAAGATTTTGAGAATATGCAAATACAAAAATGACAGGTATCAAAATTAAAAGAAGGCTCAAGTGAGAGTGTAAAGATTTTCGCGAAATAAGAAGAAACAAAAGAAATTGAAAGGACGAGTTATAAATAATTTAATGGATTTTATGAAACCGTAATTTTTCCAGTCATATACGGATGAATCTTACAATAATATGAATGCTCTCCTGTTCCAATTTTACTTGCTGGTATACTATATTTTTGATTTGAGTTTAACATGTCTGAATCGAATAGTTTGCCAGTGTCAGGGTCCTGTGGACCAGTACCACTGGTAGCAGTATGTGGTACGATATCATCGTTAGTCCACGTAACCAATGCATTAGTACTTATCTTTGTTGCATCAGGTTCAAAGTTTGGATTTCCCTGTGTTGATGCTCCTTTTAGAATATCAATATGCACTTTGTTGGCGAATTTAGATTCATCTATCACTTCTACAGGTTTATTAGCGCTTTTCTTTCCAGTTGTAGCAGGTGGAAGTTCCTTTCTATATATTGAATTCATTATTCCCGGCTGCGGCATAGCCTTTGCAAACAAGTAGTATGCTATAACACCAGTAACTACACCAAATGCAAGAATTACAACAAAAGCGATTTTTCCAACCGAACCCATAATTTTGTCTCATTTTATTTCGATAATCAACCCATATTAATTCTTTTTAAATCCAGATCAGAGGAAAAAACACTTATGCTAGTATGTCTTGAGTATAAATTTTGGGAATTAAAGGAAGTGATGAAGACGAACCTACTAGATTAAAAAGAAGACAGTCATCAATCCCAAAACAATTTGGCTAATAAATAACTAAGAGATGATCCTAAAATATATCTTGTGATTTTAATCAATATCGTTTTAAGGTTATTATGTTTCAGGTTCAAGTATAGAATAGTATATACTTTGCTATAGTTCTTCTTCAAGTTCCACCAAGTTGATGAATTTTGTATTATTTGCTTCAATCCAACAATAAATGGCCTATTATTATTATATATCCGCAAACTATAGTACAAACACAATTTTCTACATAACTAACTAAAGGCAACTCCTTAAAGCAAAAATTACTTTTAAGTACTTTGTAATATCATTAGCGATCGTCTGCAATTTAAAAACGTGTAAAATTGGAGGTAATGAGTATTCACATCACATGACTGCACTGGACATGTTTTCTTATATACTACTAATGATCTTTAATAATCGATTTTAAGATTGTCGAAGTAAGCTTCTGAATCTCCTTTTGCCCACAAACCTATTTGACCAAACATGTAGTGCTGGTCATATCTTTGTATAAGGAGATCTTCATCTAGGTATCCTGCAATTCCCTGCGCAGATACCTGTGCCGTTATGCTATGCCATTGACCAGTTGTTATATTAACATATCTATCTTGTGTACAGATCAGCTTCTCAGGTTCAGCTCTACATAAGGAAAATCTATTATTCTCTGCATCTGCTGCTAAAACAAAATAATGTTTTTTATCCTCGAATCGGACTATCAGACCTACTGCTGCTGGTCTTTTTTCTTCCGAAGTTATCTTAAACTTTAGGCTCGCTTTAAAATTGCTGCTGTAGATTCCATCTGGCATTGTCAATATATGATAACTTGATTCGTTGTTATTGTTTGATAATTTAGCAAGTACATTAGGTTTGGATGGTGCTGAGTCGTCAGACTTTACAATCCATGTTCTTTCATCCCCGATACCTGTTTGCATAGACGAAAATCCTTCAAGTATACTGTCTTTTTGGTAGGTGTCAAAGTTCCATGCTTTAGAATTTTTATATGGATTGCTTTCTGCGGCATTATATAGAGCAAATGATATCGCAGCTATTGCGACAAGCATCGCAATAATATACCTTTTTTTTCTTGCCCTATGTATCGTTGTTCTCGATGGCAATTGTCCTCTGGCTTATTATCAGTTTGGGATTAATATAAAAGCATAATAAGCTTAACCTACTATTATTGATGATATTTGAAATGTATGCAAATTAGTTTTTTTAGGATAAAATCAATCGTGATTGCCTTTTAATTTTTTGATGGATTATAAGTAAAATATATTATTCCTAGGTAGCTGGATTTTTTTATCTTCGTCTCCTATGCCTTTGCTTCCCTTTCCATCTATCATACCCCCACCTAGTTGCTGCAAAGACTCCAAGCGAGAAGAAAAAACCTCCTATATATAGAAACAACAATCCACCTGTAATTAACCCCCAGATGAATCCTATGGTTGCGCTGACGAACTCTAATATAACAAAAACTAACCATTTGTCTACCAATGCTAAAGAGAGGTTATATCCATATACTTTTAACCATTTTCTCATTA
>DASQWW010000052.1:0-2676 GCA_035640055.1 Nitrososphaeraceae archaeon
ATATCCTTTCCAATATTTTTTATAATACTATCTTCTGGATATGCTGGTATGTCTTCAGGTTTCTTGCCAGACTTACAATATTCTCTCCATTCCTTCTGGCTCTTTAAATCGAGTTTGTGTACAAACTCTTTTGCACTGAAAAATGCGAAATGGGCCGGGTCGGATTCGAACCAACGACCCCCGCCATGTCAAGGCGGTATCTTAACCAGGCTAGACCACCGGCCCTTTATACTGATTTTTATTTTCACCTTATGGCCCACATATATATTCGCCGATTAGCTTAAAGACAAAAGTCAGCCCTTCTAAAGGAAATAACTTTTATACAAACAGTCCAGCAAAGAAATTTTTTCGATAATGGAGACAATATAATATAGCCTATTTATTATTATCTTTGTACTGGCAGGCAGACATAACCCTTGAAGTTTGAAGCTGATATTAGAGATGATGATAGTAGTAGCAATAGCAATCATAATTACCAGATATCATCTAAACCTGAAGTTAATGGTAAGTCCTTTAGCCTGTATTACAATGACCTTGCACGATGGTTATTCATCACATTAGCATTTAGTGGCATTTTAGCTACAGGTTGGTTTGGAATTCCACTTGCTCCTAGGTACCTTTCTCATCATGAAATCGACATTATCTCTTCACTCTATACATTGTTCAGTGCACTTGGTACAGTTTGGGGGATAATGGCATATCGTGAATTTACTCGGTCTGCAAATCTTGTAAAATCAGCAAGGCAGCTTGCTAGAAAACTAAATCCCATGATCGGAGATTATGATTACCGTTTCTTCAACCCAGAAAATAAACAATATGAAAATGGTTTTATCCATATTGGACCAGTTGATTTTTGGGATAAAGAGACTCAAGTTCCAGATTGGCTAGACAAGGGAAAATACTGGCATATTCTACTTGGACTTCAAACCGGTGGTAAAGAGGTCGTCGTACAAGTAGTAAGAGACTCTGAACTACCACTGAAATCAGGAAGACAGAACGTTTCAGTTACTTTAAAGGAGGTGGTACCTAGATTTGAAGGAATAGTTGAACGAAAATTAGGTAAACGTTATCGCTACAGGGTAAAAATTCCACAATGGCTAGTAATGAACACAGAGCGTACTTTATTTCTAGACCAGAAACAAAAGTTAAAATTTGAGGTTCTAGAATTAAGCTCTTTTATTTCAGATCTGAATAAAAATCTGGTGCTTGCTGCAGATGAAATTATAGAACGTGAAAAGCCGCGAATTAGTTATCCATGGAGTATTACAGCATTTGGAGTTTACCTTAACAAAAGCTTGCCTATAAGACTTATTTATAAGGAGATAATAAGGCACCTTCCTGGAGCAAAAAAACATACAATCGACGATATAAATGCAAACCTTGCAAACGTCAAAGATGATGAGTTAATTGATGGTATAATAGAACTTGCAACAAGGAAAGGGATCCTGTCAGGCAGAATTGATAATATCAGGTCTCTTATAGATATTCTTAAGGATGCCTATATCAAGCAAGGTCTTGGAGAGGGCTCAAGCGACTATCATAATTTTCACCACACGCTTGAGGTAACTTATATGAGTTTGCACATGTTACCAAGAGAATTTCATAGTTACGTCTTTACTTCAAAAGATTATGAAATTATCATCGTAGCCGCTCTTTTACATGACTATGATCCATCGCAGAGATATTCTGAGACGATGAATATTGATCCTGGAGCAACGTCACAACAACAACCAAAACGTCCCCTAGTTGTTAGGACAATTAATGAGATGCGCAAAACAAGAATTCATGAGGCTTATTTTACCATGAACAGGACCAAATTTGAAAATTACCTTCGAGAATACAAATCTGCCCTTTCTCCGCGTCTAGAAAATTCCAAATCTGATCAACAGCATGCAGGGAAAGATCAAAGGCCCATTGAAAGTATAATTATAGAAGCCTTGATTTGGCGTACTGATTTTCCGTATTCCAAACAAAAACTTGCCCAGGAAAGTTTTATCGATTTAATAAATCAGCTCGATGAAAGAGGATATGATACTAATAAAACTAAGTTACTGGGAGATATATTGTGGCTTGCTGACCTTGCGGTAACATATATGGGGTCTGATCCTATAAGGGCATGGGATAGAGTCGGCAATCTCTATAATGAAATGTATCTTCCAAAGGTGGAAGCCGTTTTGAGAACAGATGCATTCTTTTCAGATTTTGCTGAAACTGCTCTTTTTAAAGAATTAATCAATATGAGGCATTTTCCTGATGTCTTTAGGCAAAGATGGAACCTGATTTACCAATTCTTCCATGAAGGCAATCCTTTAACACAACTCAATAGGACAATCATCAAGGCTACGAATTTGTATTTCAAAGTTAACCTAGAAATAGATATTCGTAGCGGAGAAATCTTAAAGGAACTTGCTTCTAAAAATTGGGGAGAATATTTTATTGGTATTGGAAAAGATCAGAACGAAGTATTGCGAACAAAATTGAAACTGGCTGATTTAGACCCTCAAAATGCATCAGTTTTTTGGGGAGATGCCCAGAAATTGCTACCTAATATCATGGATAGATCTATCGACAATTTCTTTTTGGTTTTACCTGAGAAATCCATTGTTATTAGTAATGCAGAAGCCAAATTATCAATCCGGTCTTTGCTTGCAATCATGCCAGCAAAGCTAAAAAGAG
>DASQWW010000053.1:0-6736 GCA_035640055.1 Nitrososphaeraceae archaeon
TAATCATTATTGATGCAATTACTGCTATAGGTATAAAGCCTAGACCAATATATGCAAGCACACTCAGAAATATTAAATATAAGATTGTCAGAATTGCGAAACTGAGGATTATTCTAGCTGTTAGACCCCTATCCCGCCTCTGCCATGAAGGTGTTCTTGAAATAGACAACCTAACTAATAATTAGGTTGAAACCACTTTTAATTATTTGCTTGCGGTTTATTGTGTACAATAATAAACCGTTCCAGCTTATCCATTGCCTGCTCAAGGATGTCTTCTTTTGGCAGATAGACTATCCTAAAGTGACCTGCACCAAATGTAGTACCGAACCCTGATCCATGTACTGTTAACACTCCTGTATTATTAAGTAAATCTAGGACAAATTGTAAGTCATTTTTCCAGCGTGAATCTAGAGCAATTTCCGGAAATACATAGAAGGCACCTTTAGGCACTTTACATGAGATACCTTCTACTGCATTTAGGCGCTTTACCACATAATCCCTTCGTCTACGTAATTTTTCTATCATCTCCTTGATATGATCTTGTGATCCTCGTAGTGCTTGTACTGCGGCTATCTGTACAGGTAAATTTGCAGAAATACGCACTCGAGCAAGTTTCAGTATATTTTTATGCAATTCAACTAGCTTTCTAGAGTCACTATTGATACAAACATAACCGCATCGCCAGCCTGTCATCAAATAGGATTTTGAAAAGCCATTAAGTAAAACCACTGGAGCGTCTCTTGCAATTTTGCCTATGCCTGTAAATTGATCATTAAAGACAATTTTGTCATAGATTTCGTCACAGATCACATACAAATTATGCTCTGCTGCTATGTCAATTAGTTGCTGTAGACTTTTACGATCAAAAACTTCACCAGTTGGATTATTTGGGTTAATAATACATATAGCACATGATTTTGAAGTTATCTTTGATATTAGATCCTCTACATCAGGTTGACCGTCTTCGTGCAGCTTGAATTCAACAGGTTTGCCCCCATAAAATTTGGCGTATGATGCATAAGGTGGATAATATGGGCCGGGCATTAGAACCTCTGTACTAGGATCTACAATTGAGGCCATAGTCATATCAAGACCTTCAGAAACACCATTAGTAACCAACACATCTTCCTCTGTTACTGATAACCCTTTTTGAGACTCTTTTTCTGCAATAGCCTTCCTTAACTCAGCTATTCCTTCTGAGTCTGCATAATAGTTTTTATCGCTATTGACGGCATTAATTAAAGCATGCTTAATATGTTCGGGAGTTTTAAAATCATATTTTACAGGGTCTCCTATATTGAGGTAGATTATCTGTTTTCCAGAGCTTTCATAGTTTCTTGCATGAAAAATGATATCGCGTATAGCATATTCTACTCCATGCGTTCTATTAGATGCTTTCAATTTAACACAATTTAGAGAAAAATTTACCGAGATAAATTGTTTATTAATGAAGAACATGTTTTGACGTGAGTCACTTTAATGTATCTACCAATTTTTAGACCCTTAGAAGGGCTTTATTAAAAATTATGGATAGTAGGAAAAAAATTTAAGATCTTAACAAGTTACTAAACAAAAAAAGCTCTTCTCTTTATTTCATTAATGGTGAATAAAAGTTAGTCGCTCTCTTATAGTAGTTCAATTGATATATGACTGGTCTGAATAAACTTTGCTTGGGCCCGTAGCGTAGTCAGGATATCGCGGCGGTCTTCGGAACCGCAGATCGTGGGATCGAAGCCCTCCGGGCCCGTATCAATCTTGATAATTATTTAACTATACTACACAATATAACAAGGTTTGTCATCCATAATTGAAGAATATCATATATGACTGTTTAGTCGGGGAAATTTACTAGCGATAGAACAAGCAATACTTAGTTGAACAAAAGTTGAGGTAATATAGTAAGAAAAAGAAAATAAGGAAAACCTTATGGCTAAATATCATTATTTTCTAATGTTTAACATATAATAAACTGATACGGACATTTGTCATTATAGTACGTACAAAGAGGCTAGCAATATAATGAGTTGAGAATTTTGTGTCTTTTATCATTAAAGGTTTTATAAAAAATATTGTTAAGATAAAACATATTATAATAAGCAGATTGATATTTCCAGTTTTGTCAGACTATCTGTTTAACTCTTATACTAAATACTCCTTCATCATAGTAAAGTTCTCCAATAGCTCTGAACTCCACCCCTCTCTTCAAAAGCTCTCTGGGTCCATCATAGTCATAATGATTCAGTCTTGCAAGCCATTTGCCATCTATTGTTACAATAGCTCTACCCTGTATCACCTTTCCAACAGATATTACATATGTTTTACCTGAAACTTGTTTCAAGCTATCTATCGCTATGACCTTACTGTCATCTAACCGTTCTATCTTTTTCAATTTTTCAAGTTTCTTTAATGCTTCGATTAATACTGGATATTCAAAATCAAGATTATTTCGGAGTATTTCAATATCAAGTCCCTTTCTTCCAATCACTGTCAGTTCGGTATAAATACGCCTCATAGCCCTGTCTACCTGTCTCTTGAAATCTTCAGTCAACATCTCCGTTTCCGGTAAGGTGTTCCTCTTGATTTTATGTAGCTGACTTAATTGTTTTGCAATTTCTTTATCACCTACTAGTCTATTTTTGTTGTCATACATTGGTCCAATTGTTTTTTGTAGTTGGTCATCTAACCTTCTTCTTCTATTCTCAATTTGCGATAATTCTTCTGAACTCATCGGATTTGGCATTAATAATGTCTTACTAATAGGTTTCAATACATTATTGATTATATTTAATGACTTTCTCATCTTCTCCACACGCTTTGTACTAGCGTGTAGGTAACGCATGTCAATAGTATTATTGGCAGCAAGTATAGTTACCAAACCAGCTGACTTTCTCCCTGTCCTGCCTTTTCTCTGGATATACCTTATCTCGCTAGGTATAGGCTCATAGAATACGACTAGATCCACTTCAGGTATATCTAGTCCCTCTTCAGCTATGGAGGTAGCAATGAGTACATTAAAATCATCATTCCTGAAAGATTCAAGAATGGCTACTTGTTCGTCCTGCTTCATTCCTTCGTCTCCCTGTCTTTTTGCCTGGCCTACGAATCTCGATGAATTAACACCATTTCTTGCTAAGACTTCTACTATATGTCTTGCAGTATCTCTATATTGCGTAAATACTAAAATCTTCGAATTTAAACTACTACCACTTATTTTCCTATTATGAACTAGAGGGTACTGATGATGTTCCTTTATTAATTGTACTAACCGCTGGATCTTTGGATGTTCCTTTGTGATGCCTTTTACTAAAGTTCTAATCTCTATGATTCGAGAGTCTTTGAGAAGCGATGCATGTGTCTTTCCTCCCTCTTCCTCTATTCTATCGAGAAATGCTTTCAGTGAAGAAGAGCCTTGGCTCTCTATTAACTCAAGACAATACATTAGCGTCAGAGCAGAGGATTGATTCATCAGGGCAATATATAATGGTCCTCTCTGCTCTTCCGACGTAAGTTCCAATATATATCGAAGCTCCTCACCAACTTTTATTAGATCTCTTTTGAAGATCCATTCAATACCGCCCTTTTTTCTTAGTATCCCTCTTTCCATTAACCACTTTAATCTTTCTCTAATCATCGATCTGAGTATAGATCCAATATACTGGTATTCTTCTGGCAGGTTGAACCACTCCCATTTGACATCTACCGGATTAATGTACGGTTTTACATCAGGATCATCCTCACTTCTATACTCTATATGTTCAATAGAGAGATTATTACATATCTCCTCTATTCTCTTTTTTTCCGCCCCTGGACTAGCAGTTAGAGCAAGTATTAAATGATAAGATGATGATTGATTGATGTATTCCTTAGCTATTGCAGTATAAGCATAATCTTTGATTGCCCTATGAGCCTCATCAAAGACTAGCAAGCTGAAATCCTTCAAGTGCAACCTATCTTCATCTAGATCATTTTTCACCACTTCAGGTGTGGCGAAAACAAGTCTAATATTCCTCTCATTCCATACCGCTCTCCGAGCTTCTGGAACGGTCCTGCCGGTAACGGATGCTATCTGTTCTTCCCAAATTTTCAAGACCGAAAAGAATGATCTCTTATGCTGGAATACAAGAGGTTTTGTGGGCGCCATTATTAAAATTCGTCTATCTTTGTAATTATAAAGCATGTCTGCACATAGAAGTAGAGATATCACTGTCTTACCTAGTGCAGTGGGGAGAATTACCATAGTGTTTCTGTAGCGTGCTGATTCTGCTATTTTCTTTTGATACAATCTAAACTCTACAGAGTCCTTCCATATGAGAGGATGTTTTACAAATCCAGGCGATTCAGCTGATGAAGTACTCACAACAATCTGCCTCTTTAATGAACATTAGCAAATATAAATAAATCACAGCATTATACATCAATTCGAACAAAATAGACCAATATAGAAGAGTAGAATAAGTTTGAAATTTTATTCCTTCTGTCAGATTTCGAAGATATCTTCCCCAGCTTTTTCAGGCAGTTTCTTTTCAGGATTAACTTCATCTATGCTCTTTGCCAGCTGGATCATTTTTGGATTAGAGAGGAGCAATTTAATTTCTTCTAGTTCCGATCCAGACCTTATTATGATGCCTCTCCTCTTTGTAGACGATCCTGAAGAGTCTACAGGATTGATCTCTATGGCCAGCGATGCAGGTCTTCCTCTGAATACAGGCATCTTGAGTAGAAATACGCCTGGTATATTAGTAGCCTTTCTTTCCCAATCCTTACCGTCCTTCAGGAATTGAGATAATCGCCCATCAACTGACAATATACATCACATTATGTGTCCTGTAATGGATTTAATCTTCCATCCTCTATAAAAACATAGATTATATTGATTCGTCTGCAGCGCATATTTTCTTCTATTTTGAATTCTCATTTGACAAGTATTTATCCACATTTTATTAAAGTAGATCTCTTATCAATATTAGGCCTATGAGAATTAATTACTTTATAATTTCTTTTTGCTCTTTCTAAGAAACAGCAAAAATCAACGTATCAAGACACTTTCAAGAAGAAGATGCTGTTATTATATAGTAATGCTAGGAGGTAAATAATATTATTATATAGAATTCAAAGCCTAAAAATAACAAATAGTAAGAGCTCTCTGTATTCTTAATTATTTAACCTTCTAGGTCTAAAACTCCTTTCTCATTTGCGTTTCAGTACTTATATCGATATTTCTATACAGCTGAAATGATAGTGCTATAACATGACAGAAGAAGATTAGCTAACTCATTTAGGTTTTGTTGACAAATTTTGTTGTTGTACTGCTGCCGTTGTCGGGATTAGTGGAGACAGTCGCAAAGGTAGCAGCACAACAGCCGTTATCATTGGACTTCGCTATTAAAGCATGTTTGTCTATGTATCTACCACTATAACATAATCTCCCTTGAGTTATCAGAACTAGACATAGCAATTACTTCTGATATATACAGAAATTCATTATATTTGAAATGTTGCTTGAGTAAAGCCATAAACAATTACATTCGGAACTTATTATTTTTTCAAGACACAAATGTTCGAGGAGGATTTAATGCAATTGACCGAGCCCTCAAAATAGAAGCGGAACAAAAGACCTTCTAAATAGTAAAAATCTTAGCAGCAATTATGACCTTATAATTTTATAGGACCTAGAAAATTAAACTACACAATGAAAGAAACCAAGAAGAAGGAAGTTATTAATTTTAAAATGTTTGATAAATCATTATGGCGAATTGCAGACAGTGGTTATTGAATTTGCAGTTCTCGTTGTTACACAATTGCCTGATGATGTTACTGAACTGTTTGAAGTACATATTCCATTGAAACATGACTGTGAAGTTGACTGTGAAGTTGTAAATGCATGAGATACTTCAATTAAAGAAAATGCACCTAAAGCAGCAACTACCAACACCAAAAGTAGTGGTATTATTATATTATCTCTCATAATTTCTCTACTTTCTATACTACTATAAAAGTTTAGCATTCTAAATAACATAAAGTATATGAATAGAAAATAAATTAATTACTTATTTTTATAACTTTTCGTCCGTGCTTTTATCAAGGGCTTTCTAAATCTTCTGCCTCTCAAACCTACAGAGGTTCATAGCCCAACCTTGGTATCTTCTTTGCAAGTTAAAGAAGAGAGAGATGATAGACATATTTCTTTAGATGAAGTAATAAAGTCATGATTGAATTTTATTATTCAAGTAAAAAAGGTCGTTAAGCCAGTAGCAGTTGTGAGTCAATCTAGTTTTATTGTTAGTGTTTCTTTATAAAACATAATCCTTTTATATTTCTATTTCTTGATAGATAATAAAAATCTTCGATTTCTGATCAATAAGAAAATATTATTATATAGTTTTATACAAATTCGTTCATAATTTACAATCTTGTCTAATAAAATAGAACGATGTCTTCTACTATTAGTTAGACCAGCTGATAAATTGTGTGTGCTATAGTATATGAAAGTAGTAAAATATACTAGCAGTACAGTTGCAAATCAACAACAACAGCAGCCGCAGCAGCTAACAAACTCTAAATTAGAACAAGAAGGAGTAATGATCTCTGAGCAGAAAAAACAACAGCAACTGTATATAAAATGT
Source organism: Nitrososphaeraceae archaeon (assembly GCA_035640055.1). GTDB lineage: Archaea > Thermoproteota > Nitrososphaeria > Nitrososphaerales > Nitrososphaeraceae > DASQWW01. The sequence continues at coordinate 6,624 of DASQWW010000053.1, forward strand.
GTTTCTATCCATGAGTACTCACAGCTATCACAATTAAAAGATTATTTTTCATACGATAAACAACCTATTATTCTAATTGCAAGAATTACACCAACAATATTAAAAAATCCAGA
>DASQWW010000054.1:0-13942 GCA_035640055.1 Nitrososphaeraceae archaeon
ATCTTGTAACGGAAGTAGTTTCTCTTCACTAAGATATCAATATAGATAGATGTTTTTAGATCTTCTTTCTTTCAATAGTTGCATTACTGTAATCGATCCCTTTCCATATTATATCAAATCCCAATTTAGAAATAAGATCGACATAACAAGATTCTGGCATACCGTTCTCTTTAAGAACTGAACAGGCATCCTCAAATTTAGTTATTTCTCCCAAAAGCAATTCTAATTCCTTTGCTTTAGATTTTGATATTAAATATGTATTCGCTATTATGTATTTATTGCTATCATTATTCTTCTTCCTCATTTCTTCCGATCTAATGATTTTTAAGGCTGATTCGATCGGTATATTGCATTCTCTAGCTATTTCATCAATCGATACAATGCTATCATTATTAGTCATAATATAATCCAGCTTTACTAACAAGTCATTATAATTACTACTAGCAAATTTTTCGACCATTTCAACATCGATAGACTTCAGGTAATCAAGGATAGGTTTAAGCGGCACCTTGTCATTTTTATATACTATCAAATGGTTCTTATCTATGAAAACCGACAGCTTTGAGCTAGTTATTTTTTCCCTACTATTATAACTATTAGGCGTGGAATAATAGTCATTATTTATAGCTATAAGGAAATCAATTTTATTATTAGTGGACATTGTTGTTGTTACTTCTTCTATCTTTTGTATTTTTCTCTCAAGGTATTCTTTAGTCCAAAATCCTACTATCTCAAGGTATATTCTTCTGCCATACTTTTCAAACATAAAGTCAGCGATGAGTGCTTTACCATTAGAAGCTATTAGAGGATCAGGTTCCCTTACCAACTTCCAACCATTAGCAAACTGCTCAAATTTACTAGCAAATTTTTCTTCCACACTGCTGTCAAAGTAAGGAGTAGAAATACCTGTGAAAACGGAAAACCCTTCTTTATCCTTATTATTATTTTCTCTATCATAATAAGGCGCACCTGCTAAACTCGGAGCTTCTATATTTGACACTTCAAATTCATAAATCTTCTTTCCTGAACTCATCGTCTTCTTCATAATCCAAGCCTTAAGAGACCATGTTTCAGTTGAGATTATCGATGGAAGTAGTTTTGCTATAGATGTCCCATATCGGTCAGTTAATTTAAAAATACTCAAAGGACCATCTACAGAACAATTAATAACAGTACTGTTCTCCTCAATAGCAGCATAACGATCTGCAGCGATGTTTGTAGTGGAGGATCCGTTACCATCTAGTTGAGAATTTATCTTTGGTTGCTTTTGATATTGCAGGTTATACATAAGTCCGAGTCTCTTCACGTTTCTTAACACACGTTTCCAGTTTGAACCACCATGCACACGGAACTCTAGCTTTGTGCAATTGAATAACAGGGTCTGCATCAATGACAAATTGTACCAAGCTATCAGTTGCTCTGGACTTAATGTCTCAAACCGCTCTAATACCATATTCTCATCTAAATCACTCCACATATTCTCCTCCAAGTCGTCAGCAGATATAATCATCCTCGAAGCAATAGTTCTGATTATTTCCTGTCTTTCAAAATCTGTGAGTGCAAATCCTCTCTTTGAAGATTCTTGAAATAAATGCCTTCTGATTATGATTGGATCAACAGTAGCTGTGGCTGCATTGTTATCACTATTAATATGGTTATTATTATTATTATTATTTCTTGCATTACTGCTAATAGATCTTGCTATTGTACTACTAACGCTACTAAATACACACCTCCTTTCTAGTAAGGTGTAGAATCCCCTTACAAGTTTGTAATCAACATATTGGGACTCGAGCAGAGTAACTCTTTCTCTGAGTAAACCCTTTCTCTCTCTTTTTTTGCATGATTCTTTAAACTCTTCAATCATATCAGTAGCTAACTGCATTTCATCAATATTGACATCGTTATGCATGCAAAACAGCGGACTTATGCTCTTTCCCCTTTTTGTTATTTTGGCTCTTAATAATTGAAGCGGCAACATATCCTAACTGAAGTTCCTCATTATTTTGTCCCGTGGCAGCTGTTGTTTCACAGTCTGTCTTGGACGTTGTATTAGTGATATATTTATGTCAGTGGTAGTAATTCTATTACTATGTACATATTTATCTTCATGTCCTTTGTCATTCGTTACGCCTTTTATACGCAAGGCTCTCTTTCTCTTTGCGCTGGTCCCTATCTCCCGTGTTTCGGCAGAGGTTATCTCGATGAGAGTTGCCTTCTTATTTATATCAGGCTTAGGTCTTAGTAACCTTCCAAGCCTCTGGATAAATTCTCTTCCACTACCTGTTCCACTGAGAATTATGCCAAGTTCAGCATCTGGAACATCTACACCTTCATCTAAAACTTTGGATGTAACTATGGCACCATACCTTCCCTCACGGAAGCCTTTCAGAACATCCTGCCTCTCATCTTTATCTGTTTTATAAGTAATAAATGGTATTAGAAAAGTATTTGATATTTCATAAACAAGACTATTATGCTGCGTGAATATTATGGTTTTAACTCCCTTATTTTCCGCAAGTATTTCCCTTAACTCCTCTATTTTAGACCTACTATTTAGAGCTATGTTCATAGCCTTGTTTCTGGCTAACAAGGCCTCTCTGGCATCTCTATTCTTTGCAGATATCATTACCAATTTTTCAAATGCAAGAGGATACCTAAATCCAAGCTTTTCTAAGCAGGACTTATACCTTTGGTAATTCTTCTTGTATTCATTTGCCTCTTCTGGGAGCATTTCTACTTGTCTTCTCTCTATTTCGAACGTAGCCAAATGTTTCATTTCAGCAAGTTCACTTGGAAACATTTGAAACACTATTCCTCCAACAAGCTTTGGAAGCTCTATGTGCATACCGTCCTCCCTTTCGATTGTTGCTGTCAGACCGAGTCTAAATGGGGATGCTAGCTGTTCTGCTATTGATCTGTAGCCAGGTGCAGCCAAGTGATGTACTTCGTCAAATATAGTTAATGAAAATTTGTCGCCTAGAGTCGCTGCTCTTATATAGGCTGAGTCGTATGTAGACACAGTGATTGCCTGAATATCATCAGATCCTCCACCTAGAGTTCCGATTTTTACGGCAGTGAAGTGCTTTGAAAGAACAGATATCCACTGGTCCATAAGATCAAGGGTTGGCACTATAATCAGTGAAGCAGAATTTACTTTCTCTATTGCCTGTATGCCAATAACAGTTTTTCCTGAGCCAGTAGGTAAAACTATACATCCTCTCATTCCTGCCTTGATCCAGTTATCAAGGGCTTTTTGTTGATAGTCTCTTGGAATAATGTGATCGATGGTATTATCTATCTCAATATTCGGAGATGGTATAGGATCTAAAACATTATCTATGTACTCTATACCACTTTGTTTCATGTATTCTAAGATATTCATGTAATAAAATGCTGGAGCTCTTAACAAATTTGTCCTAGGATCAGCTATGGCAAATGGGATATGAGCAATACCGCTTATCAATATTGTACCATTGTTATAATTTAATACTGCTTTTAGCACTAAATATCGAAAACATCTTAAAAATTTTAACTTTTGCTTTACCAAGACAATGCAGCTATTGATAAATAATATATATTATTAATAAATAATAATAATTAATTCTAAATATGATTATATTTTAGTATGTAAATTGTACGTATAACGGATGACATAAACAATAATAATAAAGAAATACAAACAACCATCTCATCAATCAAAAATCAGCAGTTTCTATTACCAAGACAAAACCATCATCCTCCTCATCCTTAGCAGCCAATAATAGTTCCTTTTAATTATTAAAACCTAGAATGTGGATGTATGTTAAGCGCAGCCCACTATAATTTATTCATGATTATCTCTAATTCACTTTACTACCATTATAGGACATGTCGCATAAGTCACTATGCCTGTTACAACACTTCCAAGTAGCATCTTTTTAAATCCTGATCTTCCTCTTGTTCCTAATACTATCAAATCAACATTTCCACGTTCAGCATAATCTACTATTGCACCCACTACTGAAGTAGGACTTATAACAACTTCCGTTTTTAATTGGATACTGTTTGCATTTGCCTTCTCACTGATTTTATCGAACCATTGTTGAGCTTCTTGTTTGGATCTTTCTAGAATTTCCTTTATAGTACTTGGAGTAATTAGACTCAATAAGCTTGACGAATATGTATATCCTAATTGTGAGAGCACTACATGTAAAGCAATCAACTGAGCGTTATCCTTTTTTGCCATCCTTATCCCAAGACCTGCTGCGTTCATTGATGTTTCTGAGCCATCTACTGCAATCAAGATGTTGGAAAATTTACCCTTTATCTGAGTCAATTTTTGTATTATTATTCTTATTGTGCAAGACGACTTAAAAATATAGTATAATGCATCTGTATATGCAAAATATATTTTGTTATTCATTTATTGTAAACATTTCCACTAGAGACAGTTCCAATAATTGCTAACCGTTAATTGATAGCTTGTTATTAGCTGATTATATTCTAATTGAAAATCTGTGTAAAAAATAAAATAGTAATGGAATTTAGCATATAGTAAATATTATATGAGCTACGTACACGAATTTACTTCTGTCCTTAGCTCTATATCAGGTTCCCATATTAACATTTAAAATGTAAGGAAAAAATATAATATATTGAATAATTCATTGATCTATTAAATTAATGCTATATATCCTAAAATTAATTATATGTCCGGATTCTAAATATCTAACCTTAGTTATTGACCTTTTTTACTAAAGGGAGGAGATATATATTAAATGGCTAACAACCACTTTTACAACCAAGATATCATTTCAATTAAGGATTTCACTAAACAAGATCTCGAATTTGTTTTTTCTGTAACTAACAAAATTAGTATTTTAAGACCAAATGAAAAGAGTGAACTTGGAAAAGGCAGAACATTAGGATATATTTTCTATGAGCCTAGTACCAGAACCAGAATGAGTTTTGAAGCGGCTATGGCATCACTTGGAGGAAGTTCTATTGGAATCTTTGATCCCAAATCGTCATCAATTGAAAAAGGAGAGAGCCTTTCAGATACCATCCGAGTAATGGATCTCTATTCTAATGTTATTGTTTTACGACATCCACTTGACGGTTCAAGCAGATTTGCCGGTGAATTATCAAAGAATCCAATAATTAATGCAGGTAGTGGAAGCGAGGAACATCCAACACAAGCAATGCTAGATCTCTATACTATAATCAAAGAGAAAAGCAAAATCGACGGACTTTCTATAGGCATTGTAGGCGATCTAAAGTATGGCAGAACGGTCTATTCATTATTGTATGGCCTAGCAAATTACGATGTGCAAATTCATCTGATATCACCTCCTACGTTACGCATTAGAAGAGAATCAATTTATGATGTTCAAGATAAATTGAAAATTCATGAACATAGTCAGCTTGATGATATTATCTTACCTGAGCTTGATATAATCTATATTACCAGAATACAAAAAGAACGTTTCCCGGATATACAAGAATATGAAAAAGTAAAGGGTACATATACTATCGATAGCAACACGCTTGCAAAAGCAAAATCAGATGTCTCTATAATGCATCCAATGCCTAGAATGGAAGAAATTTCACATTCTATTGACAATACAAAGAATGCAATTTACTTTAAGCAGGCCGCATACGGCAAGGAATTAAGAGCAGCCCTTCTCGCTTTAGTTTTAAATGAAAATCCGGTATAAATCAACAAAATATTTGCAGAACGTATTGTGTCTTTTTTAAGGTATAATATAAAACCTGTTACTTTCACAGTATACTACTAAGGTTTTACAAATAAACTAGTTAATACATACACATAATAAAATCATTATTCTATCTGATAAGGGTGTTAGAAAATTAAATCTTCGATATCAGGAAAAATACAAAGATACTATCCTTATATGAATTCTATTGTTGTAATGCCGGATTTCTTTGTTGACCGGATTATAAAATTAAAATCTAAAGAAGAATTTTTTAATATTTTGGCTGAAAAAGAGAAGTTTGGTGGAGGGAGTGTTCGAGGAATTCCTACAGTTGATATCAAAGGAGGAAATGCAGTAAATGTTGCATATTGTCTAGCAATGCTGGGAGCAAATGTTACTTTATTTACAATTGCAGATGAAATTGGGACGTCAATACTTAGGCAAATATTTTCAAAGTTTAAAAATAAAGTAGATCTTCGAATTATAAATGGAAAACATGGCTATACTACAGCATTTGAATTTCTAGATGACAAAGGATCTAGAGTAAATGTAATGGTAAGTGACATTGGAGATATTGTAAATTTTGGTCCTGATCGTATTAATTCTGAAGATGATCTAAAAATTTTGAAAAATGCTGATGGGGTAATGGTTCTCAATTGGGCTAGCAACTTAAAGGGAACACAGCTTGCAGAATATACATTCAAAAATTCTTCAAAAGCTTTTCATTTCATTGATCCAGCAGATATTGAAACCAGAAAACAAGAATTTCGAGAATCATTGATAAAGATTGCCGATGTTACTGATGTTCTGAGTATAAATGAAAATGAATGTAATTCTCTTGCTGTAGCTACAGGCTTTGATTCTCTTTTGCCAACAAATGGGTATAATGCAAGTGATATGAAAGATGCTGTAAAGAGACTTGCAGAAAAAATTGGGATCAGTGTTGACTTGCATACAAGAATAGGTGCAGCGTGGTCAAATGGTAGAGAAACCATATTTGCTCATTCAATCAGAGTTGAAGCTAAGACATTGACAGGTGCAGGAGATATTTGGGACGCTGCAGATATTGTTGGATATCTAGCAGGGCTAGACGTTACAGAGCGATTAGTTTTCTCTAATGCATGTGCTTCATTGTATATTAGGAATCCTCATGCAGAACCGGTAACTATGCATGAAGTCTTTGAATTATTAGAAAGGATTGGTGCATGAATAGGTAGATAATATATATTAGAATAATGTGAATATATCAAAAACTCATATATGTGACTGGTAAACCCAACTTAGATATTCTATTTATATCAAATTAGTATCATCGTCGTTGTTACCAAGACCACGAAGAATGCATATGATCGACCAAATATGTTTAAATGTGCTTCTAGCTTTTAAGAACCAACTTCCTCTCCTATGCGTGTTTTAGTTTTTATATTAACGTCAAATATTAGCTAAATTGCATAGTTTTTCAGATAATTATGAAGAGATCAGCAGCTATGTGAACCAAATCTTATATCATTAAGAGGAAAATATCTATTGGTGATAAGTCAATGAAAACAAATACTACTACTCTTACTACTACTATAGAGCTTACAGAAAAGGAGGAGCAGATAATTCACCTTGGACTAGGTGCTCTTGCTGGCTTGTTTGAAACTATCAATGACAATAATCCTTTTCATGTCAAGATAACAGTTGATGAAATAGACAAACTAGAAGAAAAGCTTCTTCTTAAGCTTATGGAGGAGAAAGCGGCCCCACTAATATGAAAACAATTGGAGAAATAGCTATGTTGGTTGTTACATGCAAAAAAGATGATAAGAGGTAGTAGATAAATGTCTTCTTCTTTCAATAAAAACGGGAATAGTAGGATCTTATTGGTAGACGACGAACCTGATATATGCTTAGTCTTTAAAACAGTTTTAAAAGACGAGGGATTCAAAGTTGATTCATTTGAAGATCCTCAACTAGCACTATCTCATTTGAAGCCAGATTTCTATGATTTAGTTGTACTTGATATTAAAATGCCAGGAATGAATGGGTTTCAATTATATAAGGAACTAAGAAAGATAGACTCAAAGGTTAAAGTCTGCTTTTTGACAGCAAGTGAAATGTTTTATGAAGAATATAGGAAGAATGAAGTAGCAGAAGAAGAAGAAGAAGAAGATATTGTAGCGTTAGATAAAGATCTCTTCCTTCAAAAGCCACTATCAAATCAAGATCTATTACAACAAGTAAACAAAATAATAATGGGTCATTAACTGCTACTACTCTAAGAAAAACTACGAGTGATAATCATTGTGTTTCTTACTGTTAGTCAAATCTATAGAAATTCATAGCTAACTGTAAAGCATCAAAAAAACTTGTTATTATCTTTATGCTGCTGATTGATCTAAATAGACGCTGGCATTATACTTATTGTCTTATTTGGAACAAGACCCACTCCAGAGTTTGTATTTGAAGCCATAAGTTATCGTTGTATACTATGCTATGTAATCTATGCATTTTTCTTTTTCTTTAGTAAATTCTATCTAGTATTATTCTTTGTAGTTTATTGAGCTGCTCTTCTTCTTCTTCTTTCATGGTATTATTTTGACCCATTTGCAGATCGACTCCGATGACTACCGTATAGAGTATACCAAACCATTGGGAAATTGAAAAGATGGTATGGTATAGTACCTAATAAACTCAAGCAAATATGTCAAAATCCTTAATAACGTAGGACGGTTATCTACATAAATTCAGTCGCATAAAGAAAAACATCTAATAGGAATTAATGACAGAATTGCTTATTTTTTCTTCTTCTTTTTCTTATTTTACAACAGGAACACATCAAGTCTTTGCAAGATGTCCAAATGGTTACCATAAAAGCCCAGTCCTCTACTGTTATTGAAAAAAATAACGATGACAAGAATGGGTCGAGAAGAACAACTGGCATACAACGATTAATGATAAGAAGAGCAGAACGTTTCCTGTCAGAAGTAATATACTCTTCATTCATAATGTATCATGCGTTTGTATATAATACGCACGTAATATGGGGCAATATCTTATCTAATAAAGCTAAAACTGATGAGAATAAAAGTGAAAATAAAAGATTTGTGGCGGTATGATGGCTAGGGTGGTTGTATTGCATTATCACCTCAGTAGTATTAATAGAAGGCAACCTTTGAGTGTTGGAGATGGATAGAAGACCATGATTGTCTTCTCTTATCTACTACTACCAGGTATTCCTTGCAACTACACATGACACACAGCCAACAACCTATATTGGTTAGTTTATTCCTACCTGGCTTCTTTACAGAAGCATCTGATCATTAGATAATCAAGAACAAAAGATTTGTCCTAATGAAATATTGTCAGTGTATGACGCCATTATAGTGCTATATGATCTATATGCATGTAGTATAGCATAGAGGAGACAAAAAGCAAGCAACTATTTGTATGGTTGGCGGCGGTAGTAGTAATATCAGATAATGGATCATTATTAGATTTCAGTAGGATCTGTCATTTTCTTGCTGCATCTTCTTGATTAATCTCATTTGTTCATTAATCATTTTGTGTATTTCGTGAGTCATTTTGTGCTGTGTCTGAATTATTTCATTAATATGACGATCTTGTCTTTTATCTACGACCAGTATCAAGACTCCAATAGATAAGGATATGATAATATTCATTTCTCGATTCTCTATATTAGCAGGTACTATATCTGTAAAGTAAAAAAATAGCACCGAAACAATGAGTGCGATCAGTCCTAAGATAACTAATTGTATTTCGTTCATATAGCATTCTGTATTTATAGTAGTCTATTTACATTTTCTAAAATACATGTAAGTTAGATAATGAATGGACTCTTACCAACTTTTATCCATTGAATGAAAAGAGGTTATGGTTGTATAGGAATACGTTTACATAAATAAGTTTAAAAAATTTTGTGTGTTGTTGCTGTGGATGTAGGCAGCAGCATTTGGATTAAGGGAATTATTTATTGAAATCCTAGTCCTATTGATGGTTTTTTCCTACTTGCTGTAGGTCTTGTTGAGCTACAGTGTCACTAAAGGATAGGAAGATTATTAAAACAAAAAATAATAATATTAATGTCAAAACAGTTACTCAACTACAAATAAATTAAGTACCAAAACCTACTTAATGATACTTGAATATTGATTTTATAATCTGTAATTGGACATAGATGACTTGCTTGTGTTGGTATATAGATTATTAATTTGAACACAATTCAAGGATGATATATATATACTGCTGGAGGCATGATATACTGTGTAATATACACTATTGAATGTTGAAATAATCAAGATACATGTTATAACAAAAATAATGCTTTAGGAATAAAAACGCTTATAATCCTACATAACAGTTAACAACAAGGGAATATTGGACATTAAGGATGGCCTAACATTTGATGATGTACTTCTACTCCCTAAAAGATCGCCCATAATTTCTAGATCTCAGACCGATTTGAAAACTAAACTTTCTCGCAATATCGCGATAAATATACCACTTGTCAGTGCCAACATGGATACAGTCACAGAATCTGGTATGGCTATAGCTTTGGCAAGAGAAGGAGGTATCGGCATTATTCATAGGTTTATGACTATTGAAGATCAAGTGGATGAAGTTCTAAAAGTAAAACGCTCTGAATCAGTTATTATTGAAAAACCGTATACCATCAAGCCAAACATGACGGTTTATGATGCAAAGAAGATGATGCAGGAATATGGAGTTTCAGGTTTGCTAGTTGAAGAAGACACAAAAAAGCTTGCTGGCATTATTACCCAAAGGGATATTACATTTGAAAAGAACTTGAAATGCAGAGTTTCAGATTTAATGAGCAAGGATGTTATTACTGCTAAAGATGGTATCACAATTGACCAAGCCAAGGAAATTCTGCACAATCACAGAATCGAAAAATTACCTGTAATTGACGACAGGAAACAAATAGTTGGTCTTATTACAAGTAAAGACATTTTGAAAATGGAGCAATATCCATATGCCTCTAAAGACAAAAAGGGTAGATTACTTGTTGGAGCAGCAGTTGGAGTAAAAGGTGATTACTTAGAACGTGCAGAAGCACTTTTAGAAGCTAGTGCAGACACAATAGTTGTAGATATTGCTCATGGCCACAGTGACAATGCAATTAATACCGTACATATGATCAAAAAGGCATTTCCTAATTGTGAACTTATTGCTGGAAACGTTGCAACCGGTGAAGGGGCTAAGGATTTGATTAAGGCAGGAGTAGATGCAGTAAAAGTTGGTGTAGGCTCTGGCTCTATTTGTATTACGAGAGTAATCACAGGCTCAGGTGTTCCACAGCTAACAGCAGTAATAGATAGTGTTAAAGTAGCAAAAGAATATGATGTTCCAGTCCTCTCTGACGGCGGCATCAGAACTTCAGGAGATGCAACTAAAGCATTGGCAGCTGGTGCATCTTCTGTCATGATTGGTAGCCTATTTGGTGGAACTGATGAGAGCCCTGGTAAGACATTAGTCAAAAATGGAAAAAAATTCAAAATGTATAGGGGGATGGCCTCATTTTACGCCTCACTTGGAAGAAAATATAGAGAAGAGGGTACACAGGTTGTGGATTCTTCAAATGATTTAAATGATTATGTTCCAGAAGGAATTGAAGCAATGGTTCCATACAAAGGCAGTGTAGTAGAAATCATCAGACAGCTTGTAGGTGGCTTGAGATCGGGCTTAAGCTATTGTGGTGCAAAAACAATTTCTGAAATGCAAACTAATGCTGAATTTATCAAGATCACCTCTGCTGGCTATATCGAAAGCCAACCACACAGCGTAGACGTAATGTAGATAAAATACCAATTACATACTATACCAGCTTGCAAAAAATAGTATGATCGATGGGTTTCTCTGGGACCAGTAAGAAATCTACATTGCATCATTTATTAATATCTCTTGTATGTAAATATGTAATGATATAGAATGCCACGATCATTGTCAAAGCCAAGGACATTCTATATTCTTTTGATAGCTGGAATTGTATTCATCAGTATTGGAATAGCGTCTATTCTTTATTCTAATACCGCCCTCGATGTACCGCTATATGAAACCCTAAAACCCGGACGAATGGACACTTTAACACCTAATATGAATATTGGCAATGCTGCAAACATTACAATTACCGGATCGACATTTAATGTTACTATTAAAGATCCAAACAAGGAGATAATAAAATCTGAACATGGTATCTCTGTTTTTAAGTATGATTTTACTGCCAAAAAGGAAGGAGAATATAGAGTTGAGATTAAGAATACAGGTAGTTCTGAACTAACCATAAATGGTCATGCTAAAACTAAGGTTAATAGTACAATTGCATTCAGTGGACCTATGATGTTGATAATAACAGGTATAATTGTAACTGGATTGAGTCTTAGATTCAAAAACTATTAGCCTAAGAAAATTCTGCTTTTTTGTAAGAACCCAAAATTTTGACAAAGGCTGTTTTGTTTTTGATTGACTGCAGTGCTGCTTTGACAATTTTATCACTGACATGTCCTTCAAAGTCTAGATAAAAATTGTATTCCCAAGGTATTTCTTTTGTTGGACGAGATTCTATCTTTGTAAGGTTAATTTGTCGACTGGCAAATTCCTCCAAAATGTCAACAAGTGTACCTGGGATGTGCTTGACGGAAAATATGATTGAAGTCTTGTCATTACCAGTTGCTTTTGTTTTTATTTGTGAGAGTACCAAAAATCGTGTGAAGTTGCTTTTTTTATCCTCAATTCCATCTTCGAGAATTTCCATGTCATAGAGCTCTGCTGCTCTTCTGCTGGCTATCGCTGCTGCATCCATAATTTTTTTTTCTTTGAGCATTTTTACAGAGCCAGCAGTATCATATGTTGAAATAGGTTCAAGATCTTTTTTTTTCAAATAATCTTTGCATTGTGCTAAAGCTTGAGGATGGGAATATACTGACTTTATTATTGAATTCGTACCCTTATTTATAATAAGGCAATGTCTGATGCTCTGGTAAATTTCACCTGATACGGTTATATTTTTCTGCAATAATAGGTCATAAGTTTCGTTTATGCTACCTTCAATCGAATTTTCAATAGGAATTATAGAAAAATTTATCTTATTGGATTCTACATTATCGAAAAGGTCCTGAAAGGATTTCATTGGGACAAGTTGTGCATTTGGAAAATACCGTAGAGCTGCCATTTCGCTATAAGCACCAGGTTCTCCTTGAAATGCAACTCTGTCATTTACCATGATAAAACCTATTACTCATTATTATTGCCCGCTTTGTGGATCAGTCTGAAGGTTTCCTTTCCATAGTCATGCGTTAACTTACGTTCCTCATATGTTCCACATTCAATGCATTTTATACTGCTATTAAGGCGCACAGTGTCACTACCACAATTAAAACATAAAGTATAAAGGACTCCAAATTCCTTTCCATCTATTGTGATATGAATTGTTGAATTCAATAGGCTGATTACTCGCCCCCTGACAATATCACCAACCCTAAATATGATTCTGCCCCTCCTATCTCCTCTTTCACGTCCTCCCCCTCCAGTGCCACTTATTCTGATAGAGGCAATTGCAGAAAATCCTGCATATGATTTCTTGTCATTTATGTAAAGTACTCTTACTGAAATCATACTACCGAATAACATCTCTATGTAGCCAACTATAATGTCACCGATCTTTGGCAACATGGGAGAATTTTTTTGATCAATCTTTACAATTCGTCTTTTGAAATCATAAACTTTGGTACCCACTGCTGTTGATCTGACTAATCCATCAGTAACGTAGGTATTCTTGCCACCCTCAAATTCTTCGATATATGCCACCTGTTCTCCAGGTAGGATTGGTGTTGTTATTTGTTTTTTCTCCATTTACACAATATTAAATCTTGAAAGTTATAATTGTTGGTATCCTTTGTATATTAAACAAAAAATTACTGTTACTTTCAATTCATTCATTAAGTATAAATTTCATCCCAAATGGGAATTTTGAGTATATATAATAGAAAAAAATGTATAGAATTTTTACATTTAAATATAATATCTCTAAAATGGACTTGATTGTTTAGAATTCTGTTTGCTAAGTTAATAACCTAGTAAATTAGCCTTTCATAAAACCAAAAACAAATCCTGCTGCAAGACTACCAGTTAATGGAATACCAAAGTTTGCTATTGTTGGAATAATTTGATCTCCTATACCTTGAGTTGCCGGAATCTGTCTTGTTACATTTTCAAGTCCTGTT
>DASQWW010000055.1:0-7137 GCA_035640055.1 Nitrososphaeraceae archaeon
CTTTTCTTCTATAGAGCATTTTGGTGGTAGAGACCATTCAGGAGCTTTAAGAGCTTTAAGGGAAATAGAACGTGTATTAAAGCCAGAAGGTATTGCTACAATAACAACAGAATATATAATTAATGATAAGAAACATCCTGAATTCTTTAACCGACAAACAATATTTTCTCAGTTGATCGATAAATTAGCAGTACTTCAACTTGTAGAACCTCTTGATCTGAGAATAACCTCAAAAACATTGGATACAGTTGCAGATTTCTTCTCCGTTGATGTTAACTGGGACAATATCGATGAGGATTACAAAAGGAACCATCCGCTAATACTTCTTAGAGTTAGAAACGTATTGTTTACTTCAGTAATGCTTGTTTTTCAAAAGAATAAAGACAAATAAGTCTTATTTTCTTCTGTTCTGTAAACTAGGTCAGTCTAAAAGGGTCTGATGTCTTCTTGGCATTTGCATATAGTCGTTTTTTATAGAATACTATAGCGCCCTGCAATGTTTAATTTGATTAGATTATACTTGAAAATTTTGTTCCCTACTTAATCTAGTAAAAAATATTCATGAAATATAAATTTGACACCCGCAATTAAATTATTATGACTACTTTCACTGCTAGTAACATGAAACTCGTCTATATTTTACTTGATGGTATTGGCGATCTACCAAATCCTTCTTTGAATGGTTTGACCCCACTTGATGCAGCTTCTACTCCACAGATGGATGCCTTAGCAAAGAACGGCTGTATGGGCCAAGTTGTCAGTGTAGGAAAAGGAATTGCACCTCAATCTGACATTGCAGTATTTAACATGTTAGGATATAGCTTCAAAGAGAGAGAATATGTTGGTAGAGGCGTAATAGAAGCAATAGGATGTAACATTGATTTTCGCGATGGCGATCTTGCATTGCGCGGCAATTTTGCAACTGTCAACAAGAAGAATTTGCAAATAATTGACAGAAGAGCAGGGCGAATAATCAATAAAGACGAGTCCCTCTCAATTTGCAAAACTTTGCAGGATAATATTAAATTCTCCTACACTGAGGTAACAGTTGTCGTAAAACCTACCATTGCTCATCGCGTAAGTATTAGATTTAGACATAGCAAAATAAGACTATCAGAAAAAATTACTAATACAGATCCTGCATATGATAAGTTTGGAGGAATAGGTATAGCAAAATCAACTGAAGCTAATAATATGCGCCTTGAAAGATCAAAAGCAGAGGAAAATACGAAATCAGCTAGGATTGCAGCGAAAATAGTTAATGAATTTACTGAACAGGTTATAGAATTGCTAGAGAATCATCCAGTAAATAAGAGCCGTGTGAGAGAAGGCAGGAACCCTATAAATGCAATCCTTGCTCGCGACGCGGGAAACAGATATCCAAAAGTCGAACCAATTAGTAAAAAGTACGACCTCAAGATGGCATCTATTGTAGATATGCCAGTAGAACTTGGAATTTCGAAAGTCCTAGGTATGAAAGCCTTTGAAATAGGAAAAGTTGATGATTATGAAGAAAAGGCAAAACTTGCAGTCGAAAAGTTGAAAACATTTAACGCTGTCTATGTTCATATCAAAGGTCCGGATGAATTTGGACATGATGGCGACGCAAAGGGTAAGAAAGAAAGTATAGAACATATCGATAAGCGTTTTTTCGGCATGCTGATGGAACACGTAAAAGTTTATGAATCTATCATAATTATTTCTGGTGATCATTCTACACCTTGCTTAAAGAAGGCACATAGTGATGATCCAATTCCTATTTTGGTCTCTGGAAATAAAATCAAAAAAGATGGAAGTAGAAGATTCACTGAATTAGACGGATTAAAGGGTAGCATGGGAGTACTTATGGGTCAAGAAGTATTGAAAACTGTATTAAATATGATAACTAATTAAATAAAGGCAGAGTTTGCAATCAATTGTTATTAAGTAGACTACTGCTCTTTATAACGTAAATTTTGGCCTCTTGTAAATAGATATGATCAATTGTTTGTTTTTTTGACAATAGCAAAAGTAAAGGAGAATTTTTGAGTTAATAACATTTTATTCTATATTTTTTCATTATCAAGAATGGAGAAACTTAAGTAGATGATCCCGATTGTAAAAACTACTAGAAAAACGGAAAACCTAATTACTATAATACTTTTTGGTTCTGTTTTTATTTATTGTTATCAGATCAAATTATGCTGTTAAGAAGATGAAATATGAAAGTAGAATCGAGGTAATTGTATTGATTTTACAAGCTGCAATCGAAGGAGAAACTGCAATAAAAATTATGTATAAAATTTCTTACTTATCTTATAAGCATTTAATAACTTGTCTAGGTGTTCTACAAAAAAATGGGTTGATAGAATATTGTATGAGAAATGGAGTTTATATAACAACTAATAAGGGAATGTATTTCCTGCACATATATATAGAGTTAAATGAATTAATAGCTCTTAAAGGCAAAAGATATACTAGTACTTTCCATAACCTTTTGTTAATACATAATCTTTTTAATTATGCAGTCATTTCCATCCAATGTTTGCTAATTTTATTACGTTCTGCTGTTGAGAAATTGCTAGCTTGAGATGAGTATTTTTTAGAATATCATTTCATCCAATCTATAGGAATGTCCTGATAGACACCATTTGGAAGAATGCGTCGAATAGATATTGGTAATGCCCTCAGATCGAGTTCAGCTGTTGCTAAAGAGATAGAATCTCTTATATCGTTTGAGACTCTTATCAGCGACGGAGCTCCCAAAGAAAGCTGCAAGGACCTAGCGCCAGTAATTCTAGCTATTTCAAACCTTGTTAGTCTAGAAGGACCGATTAAAACCTGGTTTTCAGTTGCTATGGTCTCTGTAAGCCTAAATTCAAGTTCATTATAAGTAACTACTTCATCTTCGGAACGCCTTGATATTTTGGCACGTTCTTCGATCCGTGCCGATGCTTTTCCGCTATCATCTGAAATTTGTCTTGCCTCTAGGCGCTTCTTTGTACCTTTGCCAGAACTAGTCCTCTTTGTTTTAGAATGTGCTTTCTTGGCAGTCTTTTGCCTGACCGCGGCATGTTTCTTTGATATAGTTTCTCCATTTGAAGTATGTTTTACTACCAAGAATACTGCAAAAGATAATAGCTATATAAATAAACGTTGCGAGCTTTTTTACCTTGTAGTATCAACATATAATATATATAGTTGTAAAATATTTTGAACTATGGATACCTTTCCTAGTAGGAAAAGCTCAATTTCAAGGGTCCCAGTGACTGTGGAATTATTGAATAAGGGGATTGCTCAATGTGAAATAATACGTCATCTTTCTCCATTGAGTGTTGTAACAATTTTGAAGGCTTTGCCCATTCAAGACATGGTACATAAATTTGCTGATAAATTTGTTTATATGGAAAGTGGAGTAAAGATAGGAAGAGAAAAGCAACGAACACATTTTAGTCAAGGCGATATTGCATACCTGACTTCCAACGGATCTATATGTATTTTTGTTAAAGAGTCAATAGTGACGCCTATGAATCCATTAGGAATAGTGATATCCAATATAGAACTGATAAGAGCCACACAGCCTGGAGATATTATGATTTTAAAAAAAGTTGAATAAAGTAGCGCATTACAATTATCTCCTTCTACGGTATTAAATACTGACTATATTGGCTTGGCTATCTGTTGCTAATCATTATTATTATAATTCTTAACTATGATGATGATAGTCTATAGATGAATTATTTAAAGCAATGATAGCTTGGATTCTACTTCAACAGGTTATCGACATAAGTTTAGTGTATCATTCTTCAACTAATTCGTATACCCTGTGTCCACTATATCCTCCAACAGCCTTTATGAATCCTTTTGCCTCAATAGATTTGATAAAGCTATTTGCAACAGATATCTTTATACCGGCGCTTCTCGCAAATCCTTGGCTCGTAATTGCCTTTAGACTTTTTAGCACTCTCATACCCTGTGGTTCTTCTATAAGAACAGATAGTTTTTGTTTTTGTTGTTGCTTTGGTGTAATGTTTTTTTTATCTACATTTTTTTCTGCTGCTGGTTTTGATTCAATAGAAGGACTTGGAGCTGGTGTCTTGTCTGAAGACGATAACGCTTTCTTCTTGTTATTTCCTCCCATACTGTTACTCATGGGTCATTCTATTTTATATATTATTCATTCTTATTGAATTAGGAATTCGTTGCAATAGGCAATCTTTTGCTCTTCTATCAGTACTTATCATGTCTCTATTATCCAGGTAGTGGGAATATGTTTGGATTATAATAAAAGGATCATATTTTGTGATTTCTTATTGCCTTCAACTGCTGTTTATAAATTGTTACTAACTCTTCTACATTAGTGGCATCCTCGGGATTCTTATCGTATCTTATTTTTCCTGTAAATTTTGGAAATCTAAGTGCAAGCCCATATCCTTGTCTTATAGAATTAATGGCTGCAGTGTAAGATGGGCTAAGAGTTATTTCTGATGCTATAACCTCAATCACAATTTTTGGTTCAAACCATACATCCATTTGTATTCCTGTATCTACTCTTGCATGCCTATGTGTGATTACATGATTTTCCAACTTTTTGTAAAATTCTTCAAGATGTTGATCGGTAAAACCGGTTCCAACTTTGCATGAACTTTTAAACATATCAGTTATCGGATCGTACGCTGCAAGTAAAAGAGCACCATATTTTCCAACTCGACGACCCCTGCCAAAAATTGCGCCTACTATAACTAGGTCAAGAGTATCAACAAGATCACTTCGATATTCGCGTTTCAGTTTTATCCAAGCAAATTCTCTGGCTCCTGCTCTGTATGTGCTTGTAAGTTGTTTTATCATTAGACCTTCGCATCCTCTTTCAATGGCCGATACCATAAATTTCTCAATTTGTTCAGCTGTTTTCACAATTGTCTGAGGAACTAATCTCACTTTTTCACTCTTCAATCCTTGTGTGATTTTTTGAATTAATCTACGCCGCTCTAGATATGTTAAGTTAGTCTTACTTTCTCCATTAAGATATAATAAGTCAAAAAGATTCACAACAACAGGATAATTTTCCATCGCTTGTTTTATACCATATTTTCTCCTACGGTGCATTAGTTCTTGAAAGGGAAGAAATTCATCAGTCTCAGCATTTACTGCTACAACTTCTGCTTCTAGTATTGCTTGATCTATCTTTATTGATTTTATTAATTCTGCAACGTCAGGATAATGATCTGTAATATTCTGCAAGCTTCTAGAAAAGAGTTGGACATTTTCTTTTCTTTTGTGGATTTGTATCCTTTCCCCATCCAATTTGTACTCAGCAGCCGCGATGTTGTTCATCCTTTCCAATGCTTCTGCTGCAGTACTGACCCGCTCTGCAAGCATCGGTCGAATTGGTTTGTAAAGCATAACTTGTAGTAATTTTACTGATTCAAGTCCTTTTGTCCCTAACAATTTAGCGACCATGCCCAGGTCACTTGCAACATTATAAGCTTCTTCTAGTACTTTTCTATTAGATTTTTGACCAGTAAAAGCAATTGCTAAGGCGTCCATTACAGTATAGTCTGCAATACCCAGTCTTAATGATCCCATTACGAATTTCATTATATATCTACTTTCGCTGGAGGTTGCATCATTTAGAAGACTGCTAAGAAACCTTAGCTTGATTTCCTGTGAACCAGGGCCAACAGTCCGAGCAATCTTATCTAAAGTATAGTATACTCTTTTGACAGTCATTTTTTCTGTAAATAAGGTAGTCTGACTTCTTGACTTTGTCACTTCCCTAGCTGTATCGCCTAAATCTCCTGTTTTCTGATAAATCTCTTCTATAGTCGCAATGTCTAATCCAGCAGATTGGGCTAGTGCACGAATGGTCATTTTTTCAGCCAATCCTAGTTCTATCGCTTCATAATCTGGATAAAGTTTGCCTTGGATTAAATATATAACCTTATCAATTATATCGGATTGGGTATTTTTTAAGAGAGAGACGAGGTGATTAGTGAGGGCAATCCTACTAGAGGTCTCCTCCATTTGCTCAAATGTTTTTACAAGAAGAGAAAAATCCAATACTTAAATCTATTAGAATTAATACTCTTTAAATTTTTGTGAATAATAAATTAACAATGTGTGTTTTTTATCAAGTATGTTTAATTGGAGGTAATAATAAATATTGCTTATAGCGAAGAAGCTAGATCTCAAAGTAGCTTTTACTACAAATACGCAAAATAAGAGAGAATTTACTATTAATTAGAGTAGCATTTTAATTATTATTAAATGTGATATAAAGCTGTTGTTAAACCTCATTTGAATTAGAAATGGTTTGAATAAGAAGTCCACCGAACTGGGGAAGGGAATCGGCGCCGTCAAAAGACAGATCGCTTAGAGGAAGAGATTATTTCATTCTTTGGTCAAGTCTAGGGTAGGGCTATTAGTTTTCTATGCCTGATCCTTTCTTTCTTCTGCAAGTTTTAGAGATGCAGTATTAGTAATCTTGGTAGGATCCATTGTGGGTTCTCTCCTTCTCGCACTAGCATAAAAGATAGGAAGAGATCACGGAGTATCATCAGTAGTAAGCATGAGACCATCCTTCGGTATACATGGCTCTAATCTTCCTGCTGTACTAAATGTGATGCAACTAATTGGATGGGCTACCTTTGAAATAATGATAATATCAAAGGCAGATGAGATCTTAGTGAATAAGCTAGACCCATTTTATATTTGGGCTAGGGTGTTAGTGATACTCTTGCTGTAATTACCGATATTGAATCAATATTTTTTAGATTTCTTATGATGATATTTATTGTGTATGATATTGACAATGCATTTGCTGATATTTATTCTGCAGTAGTCTCAAGTACCTCCAACATTATAAGTCAACGTCACTTGATTATTGCCTTCACAGCCCCCTTAGTACAGCACTTGCTACAATGATTACCATTGGACAATATGAAAATTTTATTCTTTTAATTGGGCAGTATTTGTTCCATTATTTGGTATAGTTTTGTCTGATTATTATGTGCTCCAACGTTGTCAATATACCCATGATATGATGTATGGAAAAAATTCGATGAAGATTGGATTTACGGCTATTATCTCTTGGTTGATAGGGCAGATAGTTTACTACTTTTTATCTTGCCTTTCGCCTATCTATATAGCTCAATTGCC
>DASQWW010000056.1:0-36206 GCA_035640055.1 Nitrososphaeraceae archaeon
AGAGGCGGGATAGGGGTCTAACAGCTAGAATAATCCTCAGTTTCGCAATTCTGACAATCTTATATTTAATATTTCTGAGTGTGCTTGCATATATTGGTCTAGGCTTTATACCTATAGCAGTAATTGCATCAATAATGATTATGGCACAATGGTATTTTTCTGACAAAATTGTCCTGTGGAGCTCTGGGGCAAAGGTAGTTACTAGAGAACAGTTTCCAAAATTACATGATATTGTAGAGAGAATTGTTGCAAGAAACAGTCTTCCAAAGCCAAAGATAGCTGTAATCAATACAAACATGCCTAATGCCTTTGCTACAGGCAAGGGACCAAAAAGCTCAGTAGTCGCAGTAACTACTGGTCTTATAGATCTGTTGGATATAGAAGAGTTAGAAGGAGTAATCGCACATGAGCTAACACATATCAAAAATAGAGATGTACTTGTTCTAACGCTTGCAAGTCTGTTCTCTACTGTTGCCTGGTATCTCATGCAATTTGGATTCTATGGTGGATTGTATAGTGGTGGTGGAGGAGGAGGGTATGGCTATAGCAGTAGGGATCGTAATAATGGCGGTAGTATGATAATTGTAATAGTTGTAGCGATCCTAACTTGGATAATTAGTTTTTTGGTTATTCGAGCTATATCCCGTTATCGAGAATTTGTAGCAGATAGAGGTTCTGCTCAGATGACAGGAAAACCTGTAAAACTGGCCAATGCTTTAATGAAGATTAGTGGTAATATGCGCCGAATACCCACAAAGGATTTGCGACAAGTAGAAGGGTTGAATGCATTTTTCATCATTCCAGCATTTTCTGGAAGCACAATTGGAAATCTTTTCTCATCTCATCCCCCAGTTGAAAAAAGGGTACAGAAACTTATGGAGATGGAGGCCTCCATGGGTTGAGTTTTTTTCGAAAATTTAAAAAGAATAATAGCAATACTTTTAGAATCAACAACCCAAAAAATGATTCTGATGCTATCTTTTCGCTTTCTTCAGCATACATTACACTAGAGACTAAACTCGGCTTGAAAAGTACCGGTAGGTGTGCTCTGAGCGTCAAGAGCATTAACGGAACACATTTCACTGAAATGAAGAATGATATTCAACGATTTCTTGATATTAGCAAAACTGATTTTGAACTAACCTACCGTACAGTAACTGATTCTTATGGTTATTTCTGGCTAATTATTGAAGGCAAAAATATGGAAAGTATTCTAGCAGGAATAGCTGCAGTAGGGGATACTATAGAGGAACGAGGATTTTCAAGTCAGTTACTTGCTGCAATCTTTGAATTTAATAGTGGAGAAAAAAATAACAGTCAGTATTTGATCTACAACTATAAGAGCAACAAGTTTTACCCTTTTGTCCCTCTCAGCCAAAAAACAAGAAATACTGAGGATGAGATGACAATAATGGCTGTGATCGCAGATGACGTACCATTCCAAAGAGATATGACTCTCTGGTATCCTCTGTGGGATCTCCCGCTTTAGATTTCTGGGATTACACCTTCACTTTTGAAGAGATTTTTTGCCTCATCAATAGAAAGGTCAGTGCTTGGCAAGATGATGTCAGATTGGATTATTTCTTTTGGATGAAGTGGTTTCCCGTTCTTTGTTACAATATCTGTCAGCTCTGTTAGGCGTCTTCTAAATTCAGTATCATTTGATCTCTCATTACTTACTAATTGGACTATTGAGTTGTCGATTTCATCTAATTTTTTCAAGGTCTTACTATCAACAGTAAACTGCCCTTGTCCCATAATTCTAACGATTTTGCTCTTTATAACCGGTTTTTTATCTATTGTAATTGCTCTTTTTGTCCTACCAGTAGCAACCGAAGCTGTTATCTTCTTCTTCCCAGCTGATATAGCAGCTTTTCTCTTTGGAATAACTTTTTTATCTGAAGTAATCTTGCTTTTTCTTAGTCTAACTGACCCTTTTTTCTTGATCGTCGGCTTTTTTATCTTTAAGATAGCCATTTTAATAGGCTTATTTTTCTTCAATGGTTTTTGTTTCTTACGTATTGCTGTCTTCTTTGTCTTTTTGATATCCTTTTTTATAGCTTTAACATTCTTCATTGTTGGGCTTTCTGTTCCTCCTCTATTACCTGTTTCTTTTTACGTTCCTTCTCTGCCTTTAACTTTGCTAATTCTTCCTCAACGGATCCTCTCACTGTAGTTTCTTCTAGTTCTCTTTCAACATTATCTTTATCTGAGGCATAATCGGTAAGCACACCCGAATCTATCATTTCATCTAAAGCTTGAGACTTTGCTTTCATTTTTTCAGTCTTATCCTCTGCTCGATTCATTGATATACCCACATCAGTCATCTCCTCTGAAATTCCTGTGACACTCTCCTTGATACGAACCTGAGCTTCGGCCGCAGAGTATTGTGCCTTGATAACCTCCTTCTTGGAATTAAATTCTTCAACTTTAGTCGAAAGACGTTTTTCTGTCTGTTCAAGTTTTTCCTGTTCAGCCTGCATTTCTGCAATTTGCTTTTCTAAATTTTGTACTTGCAGCAGGTTTACGTTTTTTCGCTCTAATGCCAGTCTTGCTAAATCTTCCCTATCTGTATCAATAGCACGTCTAGATTGTTCGTCTAGAGTCCGAATATTGTCCAACAGTTTAGCTTTTTGCATCTCAAGTCGCTTTTTTGCAGTTATTACCTCAGCGATATCTCTGCGTAACTTGTTTAACATTTCGGTTTGTTTCGTATAAGAATAATCTAATGCTTCCTTAGGGTCTTCATATTTGTCAAGAAGTGTGTTCACCTTCTGTTTAATTACAGTTGAAATACGATTCATTAAACCCAATGTAATCAGTTCATAATATGTCTTAATTTCTTATTAAAGATAGCGTAATGACACAACAAGTTATATAATGTCATAGAGTATGCACATATTGAGTCTAAAAAATTTTCTCAATCGTGCAAGCTAGTATTCAACTAATTATCCGCTCTTTTCCCATCAGTTTCATCAGTAATTGTCCATGGAAACCACTTTCCAATGATTTTAGCCCAATCAATTTTCAGTGATAAGTATAATATAATGCCCAATAATATAGCACTGACAACTGCTCCAACAATAAGATAAAATGGATCAGTAGAATTCGAAACAAAACGTCGAACAAATGGTCTTCCTAGAAATACTGCTCCCCACACTATGATTTCATTCAATATGAATTTGCCAGCAAAAGTAGCAGTTGCAAATTTCCATGGACTGTATTTTGCAAGACCTAATGGGATATATACAAGGTCATCTGGAATTGGAGTTAATGCAGCTGTAAAGGCTCCAAACCCACCATATTTGCTTAGAAGTTTCTGAAGAGGAAACATTCTCTTCTTGGTATTGTTACTCAGAATTTTGCGACCATAATAACTGAGATAAAAAATTATCATCTTTGCTAGAACTGAGCCAATTGCACTAGAGATAGCAATAAGATGAGGATCTAAATCCTTGTTAAATGCTGCCGTAATTAGAACTGGGAAAAATGGGATTGGAATAAAAACGACAATGCTTCCAAGAAAGGAGATTAATAAGATACCAAGATATCCAAATTCATCATAGAATGCAAACAGCTCATCAATATTAACCAAACAAACTACTATCCCAACATGTCCCTATATATCTGGTTATTATTTATTTAAATGATCTTTATGGTTACCACTGATAATAAGTAGGAATATATATATTATCAAGCAGAAGTCTCCTCTCCTACACCTTTTTTCTTGGAAATCAGTATGCTCTTGCAAAGAATACCATTTTCTTAGCCGGTTGGTAGCAATAAATACAAACTGTCGATTTTGACTCTTCCTGACCTTCAAATGGGATAGCCCTAATGTCTGCTCCAGTCTCTTCTTTTACCCTGAGTTCACATTCTTGAGCTCCACACCAACCAGCTAGAACAAATCCGCCCTTGTTTTCAAGAACTGATTTTAACGTGTGATAATTTGTAGTTTTAGTCACGTTTTCATCCAGTAATTTCCTAGCTCGTAATAGCAAGTTGTTTTGAATTTGTTCTAAAAATGAAATTACATATTCAGTAAGTTTAGTACGTGGAATAGGTGATTTTTCTCCGGTGTCACGTCTAGCAAATTCTGCCTGGTCTTTTTTGATATCTCTTGGTCCAACATTAATTCGAAGTGGGACACCTTTTATTTCCCATTCATTGAATTTCCAACCTGAAGTGTATTCTTCCCGATCATCAACATAAACTCGAATACCTATTTTTTTTAATTCACAAGCAATTTCATATGCTTTTGTTCTGAGGATATCTGCATTTTCATTTTTAAATATTGGTACAATGACAACCTGAATTGGAGCAATTCGGGGTGGGAGTATAAGCCCTTTGTCATCACCATGAACCATTATCAATGCCCCAATCAATCGCCAAGAAACGCCCCAAGAGGTCTGCCAAACAAAGTGTTCGTGAGTATCTTTCCCTAGGTATTTGATTTCAAATGGTTTTGAAAAGTTTTGTCCTAAATTATGTGAAGTTCCCATCTGCAAAGCCTTCCCATCTCCCATCAGTCCCTCCAATGTTGTAGTATATTTTGCACCCAAGAATTTTTCCTTGTCAGTTTTGAACCCTCTTATCGTAGGAATTGCTAAATAATCCTCAATCAACTCATGGTAAATTTCTAAAATTAACATAACTTCTTGTTCTGCTTCTTCTTCAGTAGCATGGACTGTATGTCCTTCTTGCCAGAGAAATTCTGAGGTCCTGACAAATGGTTTAGTTCCTTTTATTTCTGCACGCAGTGCAGTATTCCAGTAATTAATTTTCATAGGTAAGTCTCTATAACTAGCAATCCATTTTGAAAATAGTGAATATGCAAGTGTCTCTGATGTAGGACGTAATGCAAGTTTTTCAGACATCTCATTGTTTCCTGCCTTTGTTACCCAAAATACTTCTGGCGTAAATCCTGCAAAATGAGCTTCTTCTTTTGCAAGAAGATTTTCAGGAATTAATATAGGCAAAAAACCGTTCTGATGACTTGTTTCTTTGAACTTTTTATCTAAAATGTCTTTTATTGACTCCCATATGGCGTAACCATAAGGGCGAAGAACTATAAACCCTTTGACTGGAGCGTAATCTGCGAGACCGGTTTTTAAAACAATTTGGGTATACCAGTCACTAAAATCCTCATTCTTTTTGACAGTAATACCAATTTCTTTTACGGAATCCAATAATCAAACGCAAACCGACTAGGTTTATGAAGTTTTGGTAATGTTTATAATGGTTCGCCCTTGCAGTATACCTGACCAGTTATTCTGCTATGAAAGTTCTTGCATACATAGCATTGAATAAATCCTACCTCCGATTTAAGCACAGGACAATCAACTGCTTCTAATTTCATGCGCTTGAGCATCTTTGGGCTAACCCCCTTTAGTTTCAATTTACCTTTCTCATCCATCATGCCAACACTTTGTAATTCTGCTTTTGCCTCATTACTTAATTTGATGGATTTTTCTACTTGCTTAACTGGTACTGTATATTTCGTTTCGGCAGAACTTTCATTCATCTGTGAAATTTAAAGTGGTGGTACTATATAGAGATTAACTATAGTCTAAGTTAGCATCAATTATATTTGTGATAGGTAGCACGATGAGGCTAAAAGTAAGCACTACTATTTTTTACGATTCCATTTTTCTTTGCTGTATATTCATTCAATTTATTTATTATCAGGTTTTCTTTGATTTGTATGTTCTATGGATGTGTTAACATTCACTCCTCCATAGTCACTAGTACGATCTGATAAGTGATATTGTCCCAAAGCTATAAGAAAAAGTAGATGTTTTTGATCCATTGAAAGATATCACTGAAAATAAATTGATCATAGATGATTAATGATGAGTAAATCGATTGTTAATCTATTAGGTCCACATATTAGCACCCATCACCAGTATCAATATGAGGTTTATTTTTGACTGCGTAAACATATATTTTCCGACGTTCTATGTAGTAAGGCTTTTTTGGTATCTATAGTCAAGTTGACTGATGAGAAAGGTATTTGTCTACTAAGTGAAGGTTGAGCCAATATATTGTCAATGGATTAATACTAAACAAACAGCTAATTTATACCCGTTACTCGGCAGAAAGTAGGGCACACTGAGAGCTAAATTAGGCAAATAAAAGCAAATTGGACAAGCTTAATATACAGTGAAAATATGTGATTTGCATAAGCGCATAGAATGCTAATTATCTTCGATGTGGAGGGAGTTCTTCTTAATGCCGAATACCTTCCAGTTTTGGCTCAGATAATGGGTCCAGATAAAGAGAAAGAAATATGGGATATCACAAAGCAAGGTATCAGAGGAGATATTAACTGGGAAGAAGGTCTGAGAAAACGCATTCACGCTTTGAAGGGCATTAGCTTTGAGGATGCAAAAAGGATTGGCGATAGTTTAGAGATTATGCCCGGAGCTAAGGAACTGTGTTCAACATTAAAAAAGGCAGGTTGGAAAATGATTGCTGTCTCAGGCGGCTTTTCGATAATTACTGATAGGTTAAAAGATGAACTTAACCTTGATAAAGTACTTTCAAATGAGTTAATATTTAGAAACGAAAAACTTGATACTGTAAATCTGAAGGTGACGTCTAATAAAGCAGATGCAGTTAGACCCACAATAAAGGAGTGGCAAATAAAAAAAGAAGATACTGTTGTGGTAGTAGATGGCGCAAATGACCTAAAATTATTTGATTTGGCTGCATTTACAATAGGATTCTGTCCAGTAGATAAAGTGAAGGAAAAGGCAGATGCAGTTATAGAAATACATGACTTGACTTTATTACTTAAATTATTTGAAAAGAAGTTCGGTAAGGCAGTGCTTACGAATACAAAGTTTTAAGTTATTATTATTACTATTTTTTATATTTATCTAGTTTCATCTTCCTTGATATTGAATTCAAGTTCAAAAATTGAGATTATTCCAGTTCATCTTGATCTCGATATAAAGCCTAGGCATAAGCTGGATACGATAATTCTAAAATCTATAAAACAAGCTCATGAAAATCTTTTTAACAAAGATATAATGGTCATTGCTCATAAGGTTGTCTCAAAAGCGGAAGGTCGAATAGTAAATCTTGCTAATGTCAAACCATCAGATAAGTCTGTGATAATAGCAAAGGAACAGGACAAGGATCCTAGAATAGTAGAACTAATTTTAGCAGAATCTAAACACGTATTAAGACAGTCTAGTGGACTTATAATAGTAGAAACAAATCATGGTTTCATCTGTGCGAATGCAGGAATTGATCAAAGCAATGTTGAAAATGGTGGTAACCATGTAGTACTGTTACCAGTGGATCCAGATAAATCTGCAAATAAAATTAGAGATTCCTTCAGAAGGAAAACTGGAAAGGATGTCGCCATTGTTATAACCGATACTTTTGGAAGACCCTTTAGAGAGGGGCAAACAAATATTGCGATAGGTATTGCTGGACTAGATCCAATAAAGAGCTACATCGGAAGTGATGACATGTATGGAAGGAAGCTCAGAGTAACTGAAATTGCCATTGCAGATGAAATTGCATCAGCAGCGGAACTAGCAATGGGCAAGTCTAATCGTATTCCTGTAGTTATAATAAGGGGCTACAAGTACCACCGGTCAAATAGATACTCGATTTCAAGGCTAATTAGATCTAAAGAGAAGGATTTGTTCAGATAGGACAATAACATAATTGTACATAAAAAGAGCTACTATACATTTAATATTCCGCTCTTATCATTTATATTGTTAGTTCAACATGAGTACTACTACTAATAATAATAACTCCCCAACTAAAACTATAGACGTTAGAGGACTTTTTTGCCCTGAACCTGTATTTCGTACAAAGATTGAAATGGAAAGGCTAAAAACTGGTGATATGCTCAAAATAATATCTGATGACCCAGAATCTGAGGAAGATATCTCCAGATGGGTAAAGAGAAATGGACACGAACTTTTGTTAATTAACAAAACTCAAAAGGATCTTGAGTTTATAATAAAAAAGGCAAAATAAAATGACAACAGTTGCTCGACATGATCTAACCGACCATATAGGCGGCACCCCACTAGTAGAGTTAACTTCGTTCTCTACTAAGGACGTTAAACTTTATGCAAAATTAGAATGGTATAATCTGTTTGGTTCAGTGAAGGATAGAGCTGCATATTGGATGATAAAGGATGCCGAAAAGAGGGGCATTATAAAGAAAAATAAAAGCATAATTATTGAACCTACTTCTGGAAACACTGGTATTGCATTAACTGGTATTGCTGCCTCATTAGGGTACAAGGTGGAAATTGTTATTCCTGAAAAAGTCAGCGATGAAACGAAAAATATTCTAAGGCATTTAGGAGCTACTATTCACGAAACATCCGATGATTTATGTCCAAGAGTAGGTGCTGGGACAGATCAAAGTATTGCACTTGCCAAGGCAATTTCAAAACCAAGGCCTGACATCTACTATATGCCAAACCAATATGAAAATGATGCTAACTTTTTAGCACATTATCAAAGTACCGGACCAGAAATCTGGAAACAAACCAATGGTAAAATAACACACTTCTTTAGTGGTTGTGGGACAGGTGGGACCATTACTGGCACCGCAACTTTTCTAAAGGAAAAGAACGAGAATATTAAAGTGGTTGCGATCCAGGCCCAAAAAAATCATTTGCTTCAAGGATTAAGAAACTTTGAAGAATCTTCAATGCCTGATTTGCTCAAGCGGCGTGAGCATATTATTTGTGAGTGGATGACTGCAACTAACGAGGACTCCTTTAACATGGTAAAGCAGTTAGCAGCAAAAGAGGATTTGCTAGTAGGTCCTTCTTCTGGTTCTGTCTTGATATCTATGATAAAAACTGCTGAAAAGTTAAACAACGGTGTTCTGGTCGGAATATTTGCAGATGACGGTAGAAAATTCAAGAGTCTTTATATTGAACAGAGTGTATTTACCAAAAGGGAATATGAGAATGCTCTAGAGAATGCAAAGAAGCTTCCAGAGTTAGTATATGCCCTTAACTGATTATATGTTTGTACTAGATTAATTTTTATGTTTTCTATCAGCCAACCACTTCTCTACATCTAGGGCAGCCATACATCCAAAACCAGCTGCGGTAACTGCCTGTCTATATCTATAATCATGCACATCTCCAGCGGCAAAAACTCCTTCTACACTGGTCTTAGTCTGATTTTTTAACATAATGTAGCCTTTATCATCCATTTCTAGCTGACCCCTAAAAATACCAGTATTTGGTTCATGACCAATTGCAACAAACAATCCCCCAGCAGGAATTTTTTGTTCTTTTCCATTCTTTACGTCCCTGACAATTACTGTTCCGATTTTCTTATCACCTCTAATATCAGCAACCACATTATTCCATAGGAACTTGATCTTTGTATTTTCAAATGCCTTTTCTTGAAGAATTTTACTAGCACGTAATGAATCTCGTCTGTGGACTATTTTCACAGATTTTCCAAACTTAGTAAGGAATGCGGCCTCTTCGATAGCTGTGTCCCCACCACCAACCACTACTATATCTTCGCCTTTAAAGAAAGGGCCATCACAAGTTGCACAGTACGATACTCCTCTACCAGCAAATTGTTCTTCTGCCTGAATTCCTAATTTTCGCGGTGACGCCCCAGTACATATTAGAACTGATTCAGCTTCATAATTTTCCATGGGGGTGGTAATTAGGAAAGGCCTTTGTCCAAAATCTACTCTAGTAACTTCATCATCCACAACAACTGAGCCAAATCTCTCTGCCTGTTGTCGCATATTCATCATAAGCTCTGGTCCAAAGATTCCATTTGGAAAACCTGGATAATTTTCTACTTCACTAGTTGTCATTAACTGACCTCCAGGAAGGGTGCCTGAAATAACCAGTGTTCTAAGTTTGGCACGCGACGTATAGATGGCAGCAGTAAACCCAGCTGGACCTGATCCAATAATAATTACATCGTAAAGTCTTGCTGAACTTGCTTTATCGGATTCACTATCTTTTGGAGCCATATTAGACATATAATATTACAATGTAAAAAATAAGGCCTACCATTTAATAATTTGTTCGGAGACGTTATAGCCCTACTGTACACAAAAATTGAAACGTATATTGCCAGAGATAGGCTAAAATTTTTCCAACTTCAATAGGTGTTAGAAAACTCCAATATCATATTGTTCCTAGATTTAATAGGCAGTCATGTCGCAGAAAATTTTAAACATATAGTTATAAGCTACAAAGATATCATAGATGTCAAAACAATACAATCAATTACTATCATAAATTAATGTAAAGATTATCATTATTACAACTAAAATGTAGAATAATCAAATGTAGAATAATCTAATCTAGATACTTGCTAAACATAAAGGGAAATATTGAAATGTTAAAGAAAGATCCTAAATTACTTTGAATGCTTGAAAGGCTTGATTAGAAATGAATAATATATGAAACTTCCAGTGAAATAATCAGTAGCTAAGAAGTAAAATAAGGTTTAGTCATATGCATTATCTAATTTACCTTTAGCTTAGGTGGATTTGACATTTCCTTAAGTTTATCTATTGCCACTTCTGCAGCCTTCTTGCCTGATAACAACATGGCACCGAATGTTGGTCCCATTCTTGGTAGGCCATGTGTTTCTGTTACCGACATACCAGTAGCTATTAAGCCAGGGAATATTTCATCGGTATAATTGACTACTGCATCCTCACTTCCTTCAACCCACATCGGATTCATTCCTTTCCACTTTACATAACCGAGGTCCATTAAACGTTTTATAGCAACAGAATCATGACCTGATGCATCAATTACGATTTTGCTTTCCAATGCTACTGGGTCGACACATGTGATGTTCCTTGGCAATGCAGAAACTGGCATCCAGTTAACAACTACACCACCTACATGCCCGTTTTTTAATATTAAGTCATCAAATTTAGTCAATTGCAAAAACCTAACACCTGCATCGCATGCAGCAGCAATTAGTTTTGAGCATGCGTGCGGTCCCCATGATGCATAAAGTCCTTCGTTAATCTTACGGTAAGGTACACCTAATTCATCCCATATTTTCTGAGCTGGTGCTCTAATAGTTACTGCGTTCATCATATATCCTCCTACCCAATAGCCGCCGCCGATATAATTATTCTGTTCAACGATAAGTGTTCTTATACCCATTTTTCCTAGGTCTCTGCCTGCTGTTAATCCAGCAGGTCCTGCGCCAATAATTATTACCTCAGAATCTGCATATTCTGCTATTGTTTCATTAAACATCGTTGCTATTGTTCGTGTGATCTCTTTCTCCTGAACATCAGCAAAAATTTTTGCCATACAGGGATCTCTTTTAATGGGTATTAATACATTATCCATCACATGGTTTCTAGATATTATGGAGTAGCAGATAATCTAGTCTTTTGCTGGCTTAGTGACAGGGCTATTTCGTATTTTTGCATCAATATCTGAGAGCACTTTAATCAGATCAGACTTGTGGGAGTTAAGATACTCTTGACCCTTATCCTTCAACCTTATTTGAAACAATCTAAGATCTCTATGTTCATCAAAGAACTGCTCAATCATCGCATTACCGTGTTTGGCAGGATTGATAAGTTGTTCAAAGTTTTCAAGAGTATTGTTGACATCGCCTTTTTCTACCGAATCTTTGGCTCTGCCAAGGATCTCGCTAATATCTTTTAATTGCTGTATGGGCGCTGAGATTTCCTTGCTTCCACCTAAAAAGCCTGTGCGTTTTGTAACCCCAATTTTGTCGGCAATTTCTTTTGCAAGTTCATAATACTCTTCTTTTCCAGTGAAGGTTTTCTTTTCTTTTCTAATGATCAATCCTTTCATGGATAATCGCATAATGGCATCCTCGATATCTTGCCTGTCTATACCGGTAATCCATAAAATTTTGCCGACATAATCATATCCTTGTCTAATCGATTCCAAGACTACGACTTCAATGATACGTCTAAATCCTTCCTCTGCCTTAGCATTTTCAAAATCTATATCACGTACAGCCTTCTTGGCATATGAAATATCTATCTCTATAGACCGTTTTAAGGCCTCCATGCCCTCCTCTACTTTTCCAGTCAATGTGAGATAACATGCCTTGTTGTACCACGACATTCCATCATTAGGATTAATATCAATTGCTTTCTCACAGGCTTCGATAGCCTTATCATAATTTTTCATTTTATAATAAGCTAGACCTTTAAGGTTCCATGCTTCGGCATTACTAAGATCTATCTCAAGAGCTTTATCATATGAAGAAATGGAAACAGTATAGTCTCCTAGGTGAAAATGAGCATATCCTCTTTTTATCCATGCATCAACATATTTCGGATCAATTCTTAAAGCAAGTTCAAAACTGCGAATAGCTTCTTCTAACTTCTCATTTGCCATCTGGTTGACGCCTTTCTTATATAAGTCACGCTTCTGGAACTCTAGATTGTCATTATAACCTGTTTTTTGTTGTGTATCGTAAGGTGGAGCATCAGAACTGCTGTCAGCTTTTTTTCTTCCTAGGAATCTGCTCATTAATTAAAATAACCAGTTTCACAGATAAATAGATTTGGAGTACTAAGATCCATTAGATAAAATCGAGTTTTTTATAATCTAAAATATTTCATGCAGTATTT
The DNA here is from genome assembly GCA_035640055.1 of Nitrososphaeraceae archaeon. Lineage (GTDB taxonomy): Archaea > Thermoproteota > Nitrososphaeria > Nitrososphaerales > Nitrososphaeraceae > DASQWW01. The sequence goes on from DASQWW010000056.1 coordinate 12,617, forward strand.
TCTTCGTTAAATACGCGACATAATTTTGATCTCTTTCCTCTTCTTTGGCAATTTGACTATTTAGAGTATTTTTATCTATAGACTGGTTATAATCCAAAATAGATTTACAGATTCTTCTCTTATATATTCTGTATTCTGCTATATGAATTTACAATTCTAGGTATTTATAATTCGACATGTGATTCAGTACAATAGTTATTCACCTAATTGTACTTTAATTTATGTATCATAAATAAAATCTGAACTTAACTTTAGTATGTCTTTATTTTGCAAGAAATAACAATCTTTTATTCCTTGTTTTACAGCTAGTTTAAGTATAAATAATTGTAAGAAGAAGATTGATTTAAGCAGAGTCTCTATCATAGATCCACTACAATCTATGCAGATAGATGAAAAATTCATTTTGTTAAGCTTTTCATTTAATATTATGATATCATCGCTACAATATTCTTCGTTTTTTAATATTATTATTTTATCATTGTCTTTGACACTGAATATTGGAGAATGGCATAACTCTTCAATAGGATAGGCTAAAGACTTTGATCCAAAAACTTCATTCATCTTTAATGTACCATAAATAGCAACAGGAAATAATATACCATTACCAAGAAATATATAATAAGATGACTTTTCTGAAGAGTTATCAATTAAAGTTTCGACTTCATCGTTTGTTTGCTTATAAATTCTATATGAATTATCAAGACCATCTACCCTTCTTACTAAGGAAAGGCAAGCCAATGTGCTGGAAGTAAATCCGATAGTGCCAGCAGTTAGTGCTCCTGTACTTCTATATCGTAGCTCAATTATTTCGTCGCAGTTTTTCGCAAGTTTGCTTTCAGGCTTTGCAGTAATTGCGGTAGTTAATACATTTTTTTGTTCCTTTGCAACCTTTGCAGCGAGTATATTTGCCTTTGTATTACCGGACACTGATACTATGTATAGCTGATGTCTCCTCTTTGTAATTTCAGGATTATGTACAATCTCCATTGGGTTGCAACATATCGCTCTACGATTTGAAGCGTGATGTGCAATTAATGCAGCAATATAGGAATCACCAGCACCTACAATTACACAATCCTCTGCATTGGTCTGTTTCGGCAATTTTAATTTAGGTAACTCTTTTACCTGATACCTTATCTCAATTTCCATTGCATCAATAGAGTCCATAATTTATTTGCAATTGAAACTTTTATTATATCTTTAAAGATGAATTTGTATATCAAACTTCTATACTGATTATATGTTGTAAGACATTTACTTGTTTCAAGAAAGAATCTTTGTCATAATGTAACTAAGTCCAGAAAAAACATAACATAGAGATCTTTGCCGTTCTTCATATATAAGTTCTCTAACATCAATAAGATCGCGCTATAAACAACTAAATTATAATAAAAATCATTATTTACTAGATTAACCTAAATAATATGGTGTCAAATTACTATAACATATTAGGAGTTAGTAATACTGCTTCTCAAGCTGAGATAAAACAATCCTTCCGTAATTTAGCGTTGAAATATCATCCAGATAAAAATAAAAATTCTGACCAATCAAAACAAAAGTTTATGCAGGTCGTTGAAGCCTATGAAATCCTCTCTGATGAGCAGACAAGAAAAAATTATGATAACGTTACTTACCTTGGATCATATAATTATACTCCTAAACGACCATGGACTCCATCGGCAGACTTTAACCGAATATACAGTTATGTAGAGATCAAGAGGAGATACAGACAGAACACAACCAGAGACCGTAGTGGTGGTCTGTGGGATATCAGTGAAAACGCAAGTGTAGGAATGTGGAAAGCAACAATAATGTTATTTGGCTGTCTAGGGGCTGCGGTTATGTTTATAATGTTGATTCACTAGTGTCTATCTCTACTTCTTCCTTTTTTATGGCTCAACGCGGCTTTATCAATCTTGTAATATTTGTAACCGAAGAAGGCGGCTAAACTTAGGTTTGGTAGGGAAAACATTAGAAAAGCAAAGGATGCCAAGAATGCAGAGAGTACAATACCAAATATACCAACAGTTAAAGCTATTATGACAAAGATTTTAAGGTGTTCCTTTTTAGTTTCCATCTATTTGGGATATATGTATTGTATGTAACATATATGCATGAGCTAGCTAACATAATCTTTTGTCATATTGAGATATAAAAACATGTATTAGTAAACATTTTTAGACTACTAGATAACCACAATGGTTATAAAAACTGTTTTGATATCTTGTTTTAATGACTTTGGAGGGTTCTTAAGAGAGTATATCTAATTTTTTTTATCTTCAAATTAGACATCCGTGAATATAAGGAAGAATAATATTTTATAAGTTCCTGTCTATGTCTTTTTTATTCTACAATATTTTTTGCCTGAAAATATTATGATCCTAAATGAACTACATTTTTTATAATCTCCAAAAAGATTAAAAGGGGTTTAAAGTAATAGCAGTCGAAAATATATTGAAAGTAGTTGCAGTAGGAAGTCGTGTCTTTGTTACTAGTTTTCAACTTGCCGGTGTTCAAGGGATTAAAGTCAATTCTCCAGCAGAGGCACTTTCTGAAATCAACAAGATAGGTGGCGCCAATGATGTAGGCTTAATACTTTTGAGTGATGATATAGGCAAAGAAATTCGATATCATCTTACAGACATACGAGCAAAAAAACCGATTCCATTAATTTTTGAGCTACCTTCGCCAGGAAGCAAGAAAGAAAAAGTTGATTATAGAGCTCTCTTAAAACAGATTCTCGGCATTTAAAGGATTACATGTATTTATAATAGAGAACTATCACTACCTATACTTATTTACCTTGTCTTATTTGTTCAATATAAAGGCTAAAAATATTAATATAAAAAACATGACGGTTAAGCTTCCTTTAACTAGGGGTACTCACATCTGGCTTTTCATCACAATCTGTATTACTGTACAGATAGTCTGACTTTTCTTGCAAAGGCCAAGTAAGTAGTATGTCCTATCATTTTTGTTGAGGGTCTTGTCATTCCTTCCCTTGCCTCTATGTTTCGAACCATTATTTCTATACACTCAATATCAATGTAACCGTTTTGTTTAAGTCCAGTTGCAGTTTTTTCCAGTTGATTGACAGTAGGACAAATTGCAACAAATGCACCACTATCTTTTAATGAATAGTGAACTTCGTTGACTATAGTCCACGGGTCGCCTAGATCAACTATTGCAATATCTACATCCCTTATCTCGAGACCCTGATGTGGATCGTGTTGATAGATGGTAACATACTTACTCATCCCAGCTTTTTCCAGATTTCTTTTCGAGATGGTAATAGAATCTAGATTAATATCAAATGTGTAAATATGTCCATTTGGTTTTACAATACCCGCCATAAAGGTTGTAAGGGCAGCACTGCCGGTCCCAACTTCTAACACTTTCGATCCATTTTTTAAACCGGTACGAGCAGCTATAAATCCTAGGTCTTTTGGATATACAATTTGTGTTCTTCGTTCTGATTTCATTATAAAATCATGAATTGTTGGTTCAATAAGATATACAATTTTGTCCTCAGTGGTTCTAATTGTGGAGCCATACTCCATTCCTATAATTGATGAAACATCGATGACTCCAAGATGTGTATGCACTTTCTTTTCTAACTTGACCTTTGTTAACCATTTCTTTCTATTTGTATGGAAAAGTAAAACATAGGAGCCTTCTTCAATCTTCATTAATGTATAATGGTAGCAAAAGTTAGAAAGGTGATAAAAATCCTTCCTGGGACAATCTTATATTAAATCATAATACTAGTGATTTTATCTCTGCCCTACATCCTATTTAGCGCTATAATGCCAAGTAAATTTAAAGCGTTCTTAAGAGTCATACCAAAAGCTTTTACAAGCGCTAATCTTGCTGCCATAATTTCCTTATTCTGCTCTCTCAAGACAGGTACCCTTTCATAAAATATATTGAAGAGTGTTGCAAGTACATAGGCATACCTTGCCAGCAATTTTGGACTGAGTGTCCTTGCTGCCTCTTCTACAATAAGATCAAATTTTGCTATTTGTTTAATAAGGTTGAGTTCTGAATCTGCAATCAATAAATTAAATTTTATCTCTTGGAAAGAATTTTGTCCTGATTTTTCTAAAATACGCTGTGACCTCGCATAAGCGTACTGTAAATATGGTCCAGTGTCTCCTTCAAGGCTCAACGATTCAGTAACATCAAAAGTAATTATTTTATCCAGATCTTGTTTAAGCAAATTATATCTAATTGCAGAGATAGCAACATCTTCTGCGATTCCGTTTAATATTTCTTCGGATAGATAGGAATTTCTCTGTTTAACTTCATCATATGCCCTTGCATGTAATTTATCTAAAACATAATCCGCATTCACATAAATGCCTTCTCTGCCTGACATATGCATGAATTGTCTATTACCAATGTCTAAACCAATTATCTTAGCAGTTTCGGAGCTTAAGGTAACTGCCTCGTATCCAAGATGATGATAATATGTGTTACTTTTTGCTTGCAAATCTGACAAGACTTGTGATATTATTCTTTGCAACCTTGTTTGTCTAGAATCAATTATGGTGATAACTCTTTCTGCTGAATTAAGCCTTGGGCGGTTATTATTAGTATTATTATTAGGATCCAACGTTGTAGCCCATAAAACAGAATTATCCCACTGTTCTGCGAATTTATAATAGAAGAATGGATCCTCTACTATTCCCACCTTCCATGCTGCATATGAGATATCTTTAGCAATATATGTTGCAGTACCATCGCTTCGGACAATTATCTTTTCCTCTTCATTTTTTGGCTTTATTGTCCAACAACCTTTGTTTTTGCCTTCAGTTTTTAATGTAATAATACTTTTCTTCTTCAATAGTTCAAAGACCTTCTCCCATAATTTTGAAAAAACAATATGGGATTCAAAGTTCAAAAGATCATAATGAGTTTTTAATCTCCAACAAGTCTTTAATTGTTCATTTAAAACTCTGAAGGTGATGTAAGACGCAAATTTGGCTATCTCCGATTCACCTTCTTCAATTTCTTTAAGGACTAATTTTCTCTTTTCTTCAAGCTGGCTATCCTTTCTATACATTTCGTTTACCTTTACATAAACTTCATCACCACAATAATGATCAAATTTCATCGATTTTTCTTGGGGTTCTAAAGGAATTCCTGCAAACTTGAATCCAACAACAATATCTGCAACCTGTAAGCCTAAATCATCAATGTAATTCAAAACTGTAGGCTTATGGTTAGTCGCCTTCATTATCCTATATACAGTATCCCCTAGAATTACATTACGCATATGACCAACATGCAAAGCCTTATTCGGATTTACACTTGTATGTTCAATTACAATATGTTGACCTTTTCCAAAATTATAAAAACCATAATTAGGATTTTGAAGCACTTCATTTAATATTATTGATGATAAATTTGCAAAGTTTACTTTGAAGTTAATGTACCCAGAAGGATGTGGTTCAACTGATAGAATAAATCTTGATAGATCTTTTCCTCTCTTATATCCAAGATACGGTTTTACTTGTTTTTCAATGATTTCGCGGGCAATATCAAAAGGATGTCTTTTGAGCTTTTTACTGAGTAAAAATGCTACATTACAAGTCAGATCTCCAAATTCTTTTCTAGGCGGTTCTGAAACGTCAAAATCTGGTTCAGAATAACCTAAATTCACAAGAGCAGATGATATTATCTCACGAATCTCCTTCATCAAAACTCGAGAGGTCATTCTCTATATTCTTCTGCTCCAAGATAATTGTATGTGATAAAATCAAGAGCATCTAACAGACCATCACCTTCTTTCCCACTGGCTATATGCTTTGCTCTTGTCTTAACATGCTCTTCTGCATGATTTAGAGCAACACTGTAACCACAAATATCAAACATTGGGATATCGGTTTCACTGTCACCAATTGCAACAGTCTGTTCAGGATTTGCCTTCAGGACCTTTAATGCTTCCTTCAAGCCTATAGCCTTATTTATTCCTTTTTCATTAATATGAAAAGCATACTTACTATCATTAAGATATACATCCAAGTTATTTTCTTTTAGAATTTTTCTGCCTTGTTTTATGTCGAACGTTCTAAATAATACTATCTCTGTCAGTCTGTTAAATACAGGTTTTATTTGCACTCCGTCAATATTTTTCTTTAATGCTTCGTAACCTTTCAAACATTTTTCTTTACTAGCTAAAAGTATGTGTTCTTGTGGTGCTACTGTTATTACACCTCCATTTTCTCCAATTGCAATTTTTGTCGTTCCAGCAAATATGGCAAGAATATATGCTTCTATTGATGATCTTCCTGTAACATATATCACGTTATAGCCAAGCCCTTCAAGATATCGTAAATTTGCAATAGCGGGTAAGTATATGATACCTCCACCATTTTCTGTTAATGTGCCGTCAATATCTATTGCAAAAACCTTGATAGGTCTCAAAGGCTAATAAATAACAAAAATAATTGGATATAAATATCATATTATGAGATCTGTTTATATGTTATAGGCGGTTGCTTACCATCTTATATTTTGATTTCCTGATAAGGCAATAATAGATCATGTTTAAGCTTTCATTAAAAACTAATGATATATTATAGATTATCTTGAAGCTTTGCTAAACAAATAAATCATATTATGACAGAAAACAAAATTTTTACACTTATTAATAATAAGACTGAAAAAACTCAATTTAATCATCATAGTCAAAGATAATGATTTTGAAGCTGACATCCAAGATTGTATAATGATTAGCTAATTTTTGAGATAATAGGTTTTGACGACGACACATCGGCTACTGCGTTTTGATCAGTGATCTTTGGCTTCAGGTGTCGTGTCTTGCTTCGTCTATCAGTTAATGATTTCTGTTTTTTGATCCTGACCTTGATCTTGAATCCAAATTGACTACCATTGCTCCACTTTTCAACTTCTTTCACATCGCCAGAACCAACCAATCTTTCACCTTCATATGTGACAATGGTAAAATCAGTTTTGTCTCCTTGTTTTATTATTGAAATCTTTTCATAAAAGTGGTTCCAATCAAGGGGATTTGTAATCAGTGCCTGAACGGCAAGTATGTCACCTACACTAAGGTCAGTTATATAATTTGATAGAATTTCGAGGTCACAAAGTTTGGCATACATTAGAATAACATTGGATGAAATTAAATATATGACTTTCTTGGTGATTTCAAAATGTAATTAATAAGTATATCTCTTCATATATTTTATTATAGTCCTGTTTAAAAAGCTAGCATTCTTATTATTTATTTCAATTTATGTACATAAATAAACACTCTTAAATATTAATGACTAAACAGATGTAGGGCCCGTCGCTCAGCTAGGATAGGGTGCTGATAATTATATATATATAGCACAAGCCTCCGAAGCCAGTTGTCGTGGGATCGAAGCCCACCGGGCCCGTTACTTAATTTTATAGTATCTTCCATTATAATGAGGTTTAAAATTAGACAAATACTTATATGACTTAGAAATAATATTCTGTCCAATTTGACTTTAGAAGTTATCACTCTAGAGGATCGAAAGAATCATCTCCTAGATCGGCGCGAAATTAAGACAGTCTTGAAAAATGCAGCAGGTAAAATAAAGAAAATTGATGCTATAGAAATACTTGCAAAGCAGCTCAGCGTAGAAAAAAAGGCAGTTATTCCAATTACATTCAAATGCCAAACTGGAAAAACTGATGTTCGTGCTACTTTTTGTATTTATAATACTGAAGAAGAAGCAAAGAAACAACTTCCGCGTTACAGGTTATTAAGAAATATACCTAAGGCAGATAGAAAAAAATTGATTGATGAAGAAAAGACAGCAAAGTTAAAGGCTAAACAGACCTCTGCAGTTGAATCAAAGACTAGTACTCGAGGTAAGAAGTAGCAATGGTAGACAAAAAATCCGAAGGTAAGGGCAAAGTTGCCGTATACCAATTTTACAAGGTTCAGCAAGATAAAATAGTTAGAAGTAAACGCGATTGTCCAAGATGTGGAAAAGGCGTTTTTATGGCTGAGCATAAAGATAGATATACATGTGGTAAATGTGGATTCACCGAATTTACACACAAAGAACAGTCAAAAAAGAGTATTATCAAGAAATAACAAATCTAACTTGCAAAATTGTTTATTTCCTTCTTTATTGTTTGTGCAACTGATAGAGTTAATATAGGATAGAAGCTTTCGATATAGCGTTTTGATTTTACTAGTTTTTTAATGTATTCAATAGTCATTTTCTTTGAATAACCTTTTAAGAATTCCCTTATTATTTGGCTTGCCAAGACAGTGTTATTTGTTCCCTTCAAGCCCCAGCTAATAAATTGAACAAGATCCCAAACAGGATCGCCAGATTTGAAACCAAATTGTTCAATGTCTGTAAAGTAAAGAATATTTTTATGTATAATTAGATTCTTTGGTTTTACATTTCCGAGTGTTGATTTGTCAGCATGAATTTTTGCAATTTGTTCACCGGCCATCTTAATCCAGCTAAGACCGTCAAAGGTGCTTCCTTTCAGAAATTCTTTGATTATATCCTCAAGCGTTTTACCTTCGATAAATTCAGTAATCAGTAATTTCCTGTCCAGAACTACAGATTCTATACGTGGAGTTTTTAGTCCTAGAGATCTAATATATCTTAGTGCCTTATATTCAGTGCCAAGCCTAAAAAGGGGATCTACTCTGAAGCGTTTAACTGGCATAGTCCAGACACTCAATGCAGCCCATTTTACTCCTTTTAATTTTGGAATTTCCTTCACTACAATGACCTTCTTCTGATTCTCGTTGTCAGAATTTGTCAATGTATAAGAAATAGTTCTACTGCTTATATCTCCTAAACGCTTTTTCTTTGAGAGAATATATCTTGAGAAGCCAGCAGACTTTGCAATTATATCCAACCAATCTCTACTGTCAAAGATCAGAATACCTTCGGGTAATTTCCAGTAGACTTGTCTAGGACATGATATGAATTTAGGTAATTCTATTCGATATCCAATATGGCGTCTGACTTTCAATTTTGCTTCTTTTATAGCATAATGGAATGTATGTCTGCCAGCATAACTATGAATAAGATACGAACCAAATTCTCGTAATTTTTTTGGCATTTTCAAAGGTGAAAGCCTATCACCATTCTGTATACTTTTATCAGATATCTGTAATATGTTATCCGAAGTTTTCTCCACTAATAGTTCCTTATACTCTGTTAGTATTTCCCTTAATGCTTGTTGATAGCCGTCAAGTGCAAATTTTGTATTACGGATTGCATTTTCTCCGGTATATATCTTATAGTAACTATAAATGGCATTTGGATATAGAGTACTTCTGTGCTTAATCTTTGAGAACATTACAAATTCTAAAGGGAAAGAGATTTCTGTGCTAAGAACCTTAGTCGATTTTACAATATTAAATACCTCTTCTAAAATGATCCTTTTTTTGTATGTTTTTTCAAGTTGCTTAAATAAGATAGGATTAGTAATTGGTTCATAAATATGCAATAACCGTCCAACTACAAACTCCCCAAGAAACGCAGCTTTAGCATCCTTTTCTAACGATTTATGATCAACTACGAGTGCGGAAACTTCTATCCCAGATTCTTTTATATAAACATACTTGATAATATGCGGATAGCCTTCTAATACAATAATGATATCAAAATCACTTTTTGACTGGGCATATCCAGCCACCTTTGATCCATACAAACATACTCCGATAACTCTATATTTTTTTGCTATTTTGTTAACACAATTTTTTATGATTTTTAATTGATCATCGGAGATATTAGACATAATCCCTGAACTTTTTGTTTCTTAGTTTTCTACTTTCAAATTCTATAATCTTTTCTTTTACAACTTTATCAACCTCAAGCTCAGCCATCAGTTCAATAGGTATTTTTATCATGTTTGCATCAACTGGTATGCTGGTGGTCGGAAGACCCTTGTTAATCCATTCTTTAATCACTTTTTCCTCCAATCGCAAATCTCTAAATCCGTCGGGAAATCTTTTGGTAATATGGTCAATTAACGCACGGTCAGATTTGAATACTGCTCTAGCTTCTAATAGATGATCGGTATCTACATATCTTCTTTCAAACATAGTACCAGAGATTTCATCTGATATCATCTTCATTTTCATAATCCTGCTTACCATCTCGAGATAATGCATGAATTCATGTGCCAAAATGGCGTGTGCAGTTCCTAGCAAACTATAAGCGATAAGTGGAGCAGTTATCTGAATGACAACATTCAGTCGCTTATCTTTACTTATTACTGGAATGGTTCTTGCGAAGAAAATACCAAACTGAGCGAACTCTGCTTGTGAAGACGAGATCACTAGGTTTGGTTCAACATAATAATAAGGATATTTTAAGCCTGATGCTTTTTCAACTCTCTCTATACCCTCTGTAATGACGTGAAAGCGGTCCATTATCAACTGATAGATCTTCTGAGGGATTTGGCGTGTGTTCCTAGAATTTTCCACTTTTTTCAGAGGATTAAAAACCATCTTATTTTATTCATGCAATACTAATAAAAAAAATGTTACTGAATCTGTACATCAAGAATATCAAACCATATACATTCACATTTGGTTCCAATAATTTCCGAAACATTTGGTTTCATATATTCTTGTCCACCAACAAGTTGTTTGATCGTAATTCCACTATCTGCCACAATGGTAAGACTAAATCGATTATCATTAATTTTTTTTGCACTCAGATAATAAATTTTTTTTTTAACCATTTTAGATTTACTTTCGAACTCTATAGCCGACTCGCCTAATGTATTTAACTTTTTCAAGCTATCTTTTACGAGGGGTGTTTCGCTTTGCACCAAAATTTTTGTTTTTGTAATGAATTGAATTAATGAGTCGGGAAGGCTATCTAATTTTCCATTAATAATTGCATAAATACCATCACTGCCGACTTTCAGATTTCTTTTAAATGTCCTGATTTTAGGATTTGATATACGTACAAAAAATGGTCTGCCCTTGCCTAAAACAAGGCTATCATGATCTTCGCTCCCTATCCATAAAAATTTTGGATTCTGGCCTTTTGTTATTGACATAAGCTCTTTTGCAATGATCCCTTCAACACTATTGTAACCTGATAGACCTGAATTATCACAGACAACACAACCTTTTCCAATACATTCTCTACATTTGGTCTGTTTTTGAGGTAACCCACGACATTTTTTTAGATATCTTCCAGCCACAATCACAGATCTAGCTTTTATGGTTATGTCAACATAATTTTGCTTGTTAATAAATAGATTTATTACAATATCCGGAATTATATAGTCCACTCTTCTTCTTGTAATTTTTGCAAATTTAGCTCCGAGTATCCTTGTCAGCTGTTTTTTGATATTTTCCTTTCCCCGAATTTTGAACCTTGATCTAATCTGATCTTCGCGTTCATAAAGTTGAGCTGGTAGGGTAGCTCCAATCAAAAAAGTGTCAAATTCGTAATTCTTATCTATAATGGTAGCAACTGTCTTTTCGATGATTGAATCCGATTGACTCATTAATCCATGACAAATATCGCATTTGTCATCGTTAATGGTACTTATTCTGTTAAAAACTGATATAGTAACATGTCGATCAAAACAATATTTGCAAAGGCTGCAATATTTCTTTAGTTGTTGAACAAGCAGCTGTTCCTGCTGTACGTTAACCAATACCAAATCTCCTCAGCATTCCTTGCATTTGTCTGCCCTTGGTCTGTTTCATCATAATCTTGGAGTTATTATACTGTTTTATTAATTCCTTGACATCGTGCTCTGTCATGCCTGCACCCCTAGCTATTCGTTTTCTTCTGGAATCATTAATGATATCAGGATTCTTCTTTTCCTCCTTCGTCATCGATTGAATAATAAATCGCCATTTTTCCATTTTATTCTGAAGTGTATCAAGCTGATCTTCTTTAATCATGCCTGATAAACCAGGCAAATTATCAATTATATTTCTAAAGCCCATTTTTCCTACATTTTCCATCTGTGTATAGAAATCTTCAATTGTGATTTTACCGCTTAGAAGTCGTTTTGCTTGATTTTCATCTGATTGTAACTCAAGGCCTTTTGCCATTTCGAGTAATGCTTTGATATCGCCCATTCCAAGCATTCTACCTACAAATCGTGTCGGAGAGAATTGTTCAAGGTCATCTATTCGCTCTCCTGTTCCAATGAACATTATCCTAGCTCCAGTGGCAGCTGATGCGGCAAGCGCACCACCACCTTTCGCAGTTCCGTCGAGTTTTGTCACAATTATACCACCCACAGAAGCAGTTTCATGAAATGCTTTAGCCTGATTGTAAGCCTGTTGGCCTATAGTACCATCTACTACCAGCAATACAAGATCAGGCACTGCAGCATTATACATGTTCTTCATCTCATCCAAAAGGCCAGTTTCTTCCTTATGCCTTCCGGCGGTATCAATAATTACAATGTCTAGATTTTGTGCTCTAAAATGTTCCAAACCTCTTCTTACTATATCTACTGCATTCTCATTTTCTTCTTCACCATATACTTCAACGTTAATTTTGCTACAATTCATTCGCAATTGTGTAAGTGCACCAGGTCTCCATGTATCAGCTCCAATAACTCCGACACGGTAACCATGTTTTGTTAACCAGCGAGCAAGTTTAGCAGTAACTGTTGTTTTTCCGCTACCCTGAACACCAAGCATCAGGATGATATTCTGTTTTCCGGCATTGAAAGAAATAACTTGCTCCTCAAGATCTTGTGATTTGTCAAAGCTTTTGATTGTTTCTCCAGTATAACCAAGCAACCTTGCAAGTTCGCCATAGAGGATGGTAACTATATGATCTTTTCTTGATAAACCTTTAGGGGGTTGTTCATTTATAGCACGCTCCTTTAAATTTTTAGTAATTGAAATAACCAATCTGACGTTGACATCAGATTGTAGTAACGCTCTTTGAACATCCTTACAAAGAGAGTCAATAATTTCTTCATTAACGTCTGATGCTCCGACTATCTTTTTAAGAGCATTTCTAAGACTGGTACGTAAATTATCAATCATAGCAACTACTACTTTGGTAATAATATAACTTCCAATATTTCAAATATTCCCCGCTGTCCATCCCAGTGTATACTTGCCTTTTTGATGCCCACCTTTTTCTTGAAAAGTGGACAGTCAACTACCAGTGTTTCCGCTTCACCACCTTCAAAAGTTAGGTTAAAGCCGTACTTTTTGCTCAATGATTCCAGTATAGTTAATGAATTCTCATCTAGCGATCTTCCTAGCCAATCTTTATTCAAGCCCATTGCAGATACACTAACAATTTTAATATGGAATTTCTTATTAAGAAGTTCGTGCATATACTCAGATGAGTGCATGTGCCATAATGGCGTTATCATTGTGAGTTTATGCTTTGAGCAGATCCTCTCAAATACATTATTCTGAAATTTACTAGAAATTCCACCGTATATTATTCCTTGAATATCATAAAGTGATTTAACATTTATAATTGCTTCTTCTAACACTTTTAATTCATCTTGCATTGATGCCCCCTTTATCGTAAATCCAATTGAGTCTATTTGCATAGCGTCAGCAAGATATTTTGTCACCCAGCTATTCGGATAATGAAACAACATACTATCATCTGCCGATGGATGCATGATGATCAAACATGCAATGTCGTAGCCAATTTCCCTAGCTTTAAATAAAGAGAAAGTACTATCTTTTCCACCTGAGTAAAGCGACGCTACTCTCATTTGATAACGGAAGAATCAGCTTCTTATTAATTAATTGAAACATTGTAAAAGAGTGTATCTTTATTATTCAACATTTATATATTCTTATACACAATACTTTTTTCTAATGATTTTAATAGTATATGACCCTAAAACCCTTTAGCTCCCAAACTATTAGAACAAAATACAAAAAAAGAATATTGATAAAAAATAAAATGCAAACAAAAGCAAGGTGAAACTAACATGATACGTCAATCTTGAAAGCAATTTATCATACTACATATATCTTTTAACTTGTATTTTACGGTAGTTAAATCTGTATTTATTTTTTAAATAGTAGTCTCGTCTGTAAAAGGGATATGAATATCGTTTAACTGGGTATAATTTACCATTTTTATCTTTTTGTAATCTCTGACAATCTGCTTTAGACATCCACTTGTCACATGAAGGACAGTAAATAAGTCTGTGGTATTGTACTTTAGATTCTACAATATGACCATTTGAATCTTCAAATGAAGCCATCCCTCTCCAGTTAATTTGTAAATTAAAGTCTGTGATTGACAAAAGATTTTGAGCTTTTCTTTTTATCTGGATTGTAATAGATGTTAGCTATTAAGATATCTGTGGTTTTCTTTTAATTAACTTGAACCCAATTTTTATTTAATTGTCGACTAATTCTATTACAGATTTCCAATAGAATCAAATTTACAATCAATGAGTTTGATAATCTTTTTTATTTAGCAATTTTGATCTTTTTGGATAGATAGAAAAATGTATTAATCTATATGAGGGATCTTTTGTTACGAGTTAGATGTGGACACCTGTATACAGCGCAAAGAGAATAAGATATTTGTATCTATATTTTCGTAGATATTCCTTTTTAGCTATTACAGTGAATAACATACTATGAAAATAGTAGATCTCACAGTTGGAATTACACCAAATATAAAGATCTTTTCAGGATATCCTCAACCTATGTTTATAAAATGGTCAAAATTAGAGATTCATGGCTATGATTCTGAGGTTATATTTTTGAGTACCCATACCGGAACTCATATAGATGCACCTTCTCATTTTAGAGTAGGTCTGAGGACGGCGACGACAACTATTGATGAGGTTGCACTCAATAGATTTATTTGTAGAGCGTTATTGTTAAAAATCTCAAAAAGGGCTAACCAAACTATTACCTACAAAGATATTATCAACAACTGTGATGAAATAAGTGAAAAAGATACAATAGTTTTTTCTACAGGGTGGGAAAGACACATTAAGAAAGACAATTACATTACAGAGAACCCCAGTCTATCTGTAAATGCTGCAAAATTTCTGGTTGAAAAGAAAGTCAATGCTGTTGCAATAGATGGTCCAAGTATTGATGCTGGAACAGATAGTAGTTTTACAGTACATAAAATTTTGTTGGCAAATAATGTTATTATAATAGAGAACCTTTGCAATTTAAGAAAAATAGATAATCGACGATTTACACTATTAGTTGCTCCTCTAAAATTGATAGGTGCATCTGGCTCACCAGCACGTGCCATTGGAATTGAAGAAATATTGCAGGGGAAATAAAATAATAACAATAATTCCAATATACATATTGTTTGGAGAATATGTTATGTGGTGTGTGTGTATCTAGTTAATTAGACTTCAGGATTCACTGTTTGGAGTCTGGAAGTCAGAGTGGACAATTCAAAAAGCATAATATTATCTATTCAATTTTGGAATTTTAATTTACCACTTTGACTTCTTTTTTTGTTATCATAGAGAGTGTAGTAAGTATGTACATACATATTATTTTCATCCTTCTAGAATAATAACAATATTAGTACTATAAACCGGTATTTGACCACCTTCAGTAGAATTTCAATAAGCCTAGTACGTCAAACAATTGAACATCACCCAAATAATCAAAATGAGCTCAAAAATAGAGTCTGCGTTATGACTTTCATAAGAACATTTCCAGGATTTTCAATTTACTAGTGAACATTCAATCTACCTAAAGGTTTATCAGATGGTCTTCTTCTTCCTTTATGTCATGTACTTTTTTAAGATAGAAAAATTTTCTTTTTATAGATTTAATAATTCTATTGTGTTTACAATGTTTTTGCAATTGTCTTCTAATAATAGGAAGATTACTTGCTCTTGTCAGTTTGTTCTTATGCTGTCGCAATCTACAAAAACATATTATCTAACTGACCTTAAACTGCCATCATGATAGATAATGGATCCAATGGATAAAGCAATTCTTGTCTTACTATATGTAAGTAATTTAGAGCCAGAGGTTTCTGCTCTCACTAGAATTAAATCTAAATTGCCAATAAGTGAGGAAATTTATAAATCAAAGATTAAGCATCTTATAGAGCGTGGTTTTGTAGAAGAATATGATCAATCGAAGCTTACTTTCATTGGAAGGGATATTTTGAAGGTAGTTTTAGTTGGTGGAGTATTCGATCTAATACACCCTGGTCATATTCATACATTAAAGGCAGCCAAGGCACAAGGTGACGTGTTGATAGTCGTAGTTGCAAGAACCTCAACAGCAATAAAGCTCAAGAAAGATCGAAAAATCTATCATGACGAAAATCAACGTAAAGAACTTGTATCATCTTTGAATTTCGTGGACCTGGCAGTGATAGGCAGGGAAGGTACGCTATATGATACGGTAGAATATGTAAAACCTGACATTATCGCATTAGGTTATGACCAGTTTCATAGTGAAAAGGATATTGCAAAGAACTGTCAAAAAAGGAATCTGAATGTCAGAGTCATAAGGCTAAATACACCAGTTCCAGGAACAAAGAGTTCAAAGATAAAGGATGAGTTAGGTGACTCTTTCTATGGAATTTGAGACTTCGTTTGTATAATATTATTATTATTATTGATTTGTATTTTTATACTGATTTTGTCCCCATTATGAATACCAATTGCTTTCTTGATGGACTGCGGTGCAATAACCTCTAACATGCTATCATCATAATGAGTACGTTCTAGTACAAGTACTGCAGCATTTTTCATTGCCTCATTATTGATATTGGCAGGATAACATTTTACCCACCCATAGGTCCGTGTATTATCACTAAAACCATCAATAAAGATAGAAGGATATTTGCCTATTTCGTTCCTCGCATTCATAAATATCCTATCCGTGAGTTTTACATTTAATGTACCAGGATATGGTTCATAGCCTAGTTTCTTTTTAAATTGTTTACGATATCCTTCTAACGACATGTAATATGCTCCCTCACCCATACCCGAAACTACTGTTCCTTCAAAATCAATTGTAGCTGGAATAGATTCAATAGCAGATCTTAGCCTTGAGAAAAGGCTTTCGATTTCTGAATAACCTCTATCGGTTATTTTTACTCTGACTTTCTGGCCTTTTCTGAGGCGTTCAATGTAACCAGCTGCTTCCAAGTCTACAAGGTGCTTTGAAGCTGCTTGCTGTGATCTTTTTATATTTCTACCTAGATCGGTTGTAGTTACTTCAATAAAGTTATGCCGAGCCCCGCGTAATAGAAGTTCTGCCATCGTATGTATTTGCTGAAACTTAATTTCTGACATTACAATTAATTGTTGATCCCCATGTCATCAAAGGTTCTAACCCTAACGTCAGTAGACTTTTTCAACTCACTCATTCTGTGACCTACCACATATTGAATTCCAGCTTTGTTTGCTGCATCAACTAACCTCTGTGTAACAATACCGTCAAGGACCAACATCTTAGCGTCTTCAGTGTCATCAAGTTTCTTTACTACTTCTGAGACAGGGACTTTGAGTAATGTTTTCATTGAGCTATCTAGTATAACTGCTTCTAGAGTTTCATTGATTTGAGGATATACCTCTCTAACGGTTGAAAGAATTTCTGAATCGTCTCCTTGTGTGATATTAGTACTATCGGATATATCCTGTAGCTGCTGTTCTTGTTCCTCAGCTCGCTCTTGTTTCTCTAGCTTCTGAGTCTGTCTGCGTTCGGATTGTGGCTGCAACGGTTGCACTTGTTGTCCATTAGTATAGATAAATGGAGCTGCTTCTTTCAAAATTTCAGCAATTTCAAGTGGAGTGCATTCCTCGACTTCCCTGCCTATAGGGGCCCTCAGGACCTTGTCTATTTTTACTAAGCCTTGTAATTCTTTTAGAATTAAATCGCCTGCTCTGTCACCGTCTAAGAATGCAATGACTTTCTTGCCCTCAGTAAGTTTTGTAATAGTTTCATCAATTTTTGCACCTTCAATAGCTATAGCATTATCAAAGCCTGCACGTAACAGGTTAATAACATCTGCACGACCCTCTACAAGAATAATCCAATCAGAATCAAATACTCCAGTACCACATGCAAGCTGAGCCTTGCCGAAGGCCGTAAGTTTTCCAGGTTTGCTTGCATCATAAACATCTTTGAGCATTTCTTCTCCCTCACTGATGGTCTTTG
Source organism: Nitrososphaeraceae archaeon (assembly GCA_035640055.1). Taxonomy (GTDB): domain Archaea; phylum Thermoproteota; class Nitrososphaeria; order Nitrososphaerales; family Nitrososphaeraceae; genus DASQWW01. Next base: position 30,738 of record DASQWW010000056.1, read on the forward strand.
TAGCCCAGTCTTGTACAATCTTCTTGGCACGGTCTACAATGACCTTTTTCTTTATTGCACGAATATCATCAATGCCAACCAATGCAAACTTGGCTTGGAACGGTCCAACTTTATCAATACTTTCAATAGCTGCCGCAATCAATGCGGCTGTTGAAATATCAGTGCTCATAGGAATTAATGCATCCCCCTTTGCTGTATTCGATCTTGTATCAACATTGACTTCAATTCTACCAACTTTGGAGACTTTTTGTAATTCATTCAGATTCATTTCAGGTCCTAGTAGACCTTCTGTCTGTCCAAAAATTGCGCCAATGATATCTGCTTTTTCAACTAATCCATCAACTTCGAATTTTAATTTAACATGATATTTGACAATACCTGTGCTAGGCAACTCCATAACCTCATACTATTAAGTAAATTTTAAGGGTGGACTGCTCGAATATAAGTGCTTTGACTTTTGGAAATGCTTAAAACTAAGAATATAATTTTGTAGATCATGAAATTTATCTGTATGTTAGTGTTGTATTTTTATCTAATTATAGTCATTATATGTAAAAATAAAGATCCCTTCTTGTATCTGAGATTCCAGACAGATATGGAGCGTACGTTACAATGTCTTCTATGTGTCTGACCTTTCCGTTAGTAATTTTCGTCAAAGCTTTTTTATAAAATAGACTTACACCCTTTCCCTTATATTGCAATTGAGCTAAAAGTTTACTTGTTAGATGTTTTCCTGTTCTATCCATATCTAAAAGTAAAATTATTTTCTTTCTGATTTGATGATGATTATCTACAAAGTCTGTAACTCCTTTGAAATGGTTGAATACAGTAAGATTCCCATTAAATCCAACACGGCTAAGAGCTTCCACATCTCTCTTTCCTTCAACAACTATAACCGAGCCATTCTCTGATTCTTCATTAAGCATATCAATAAATTCACGCAGACGGTCAATAGTGGTATTATCTATTGATCGATAACCCATTGGTCAATTAGTGTAGTAATAACAAGATTTAATGATTTTCCCAGCTCAGCTTGTGTAATGAAGTCTTACAATATATTAGGTTTACTAATCAAGATTTATAGAGGCAGCTCAGTTTAGATGATATAATATGGGTGGAAGAAGAAGAAAAACGATAATAAAGCCTCAGAGGAGGATCCGTACTGTGCAAGGACGCTGTCCAAAATGTACCACAATAGTCAGATTCAATGTGACAGGTCCTGTTGGAGATGAAATCTATGAATGTACTGGATGTCTGACAAAATATCATATAGACCAGTTATAATAGAGAATATATATAAATATATCTATATTAATAGCTATCATTAGATTCAGTAAGTTCATTAGTGATTTGGAAATTCAACCTTATATTTTAATTAAATAAAACATGTTGGCTTATCCTTTAAATTATTATATTGCATAGATTTTTTCTTTCAACATCTTTTTATTGTTGCTTTTGCAAGTCATGATATTGGGAAAAGGTAAGATCATAGTAATCGAAGGAATAGACAGGGCAGGTAAGGGAACTCAGTCCAGATTACTTATGGACGCTCTTAAACTTGCTGGAAGAATTTGTGTGATGATCGATTTTCCTGATTATACTACACCCATTGGTATTGAGATCAGAGCTTTTTTGGATGGCAAGCGTGACTATCCAAACGAACTAAAACATATGCTTCTTTCGGCCAACAGATGGGAGAAGAAGAAGGAAATAGAGAGTATGGTAGATAATGGCACAATGCTAATAATGAATAGATACTACCAATCAAACCTTGTTTATGGTATCGCAAATGGCCTTAATATTAACTGGCTACTCAATTTAGATAAAGGTATACCAAGAGAAGACATGGTCATTGTCCTTGAAGTTAGCCCCAAGACATCATACCAACGAGCAGTAGACTATCAAGATGTATTTGAAAAAGACAAAAAATTGCTGGAAGAAGTACAAAAGAACTATCGCAAGCTTGCCAAAAAATTCAAATGGAATATAATTAATGGCGAGAAAAATAAGGAGCAGGTCCATCAAGAAGTAATGAAAATTGTTAGAAAAACTCTCAAAGTTTAACTTCTACTATCATAAAACAAACAATTACCAATAACAATATGAAATTTACCGGCGAGATTACTGATCCAGTTCATCGATATATACGCTTTTCTGAAGTGGAGAAAGAATTAATAGACACCTCTATTTTCCAGCGTTTGAGAAGAATTAAACAACTTGCTGGTGCACATCTTGTCTATCCCAGCGCTCAGCATTCGCGGTTTGAACATTCCCTTGGTACAATGCACCTAGCCGGCTATGCAGGAGAAACTCTTCGCGCCAAAGGTTATATTGATGACGAAAATAAAGTTCAGGAATTACGATTAGCTGCGTTGCTCCATGATATAGGCCATGGACCATTTTCCCACTTATTTGAGGAAATATTAGAGGAAAGATGTGATATAAGCCATGAAGATATGGGCAAGCAAATTATAACTCATACTGAAGTTAGTGATATTTTAAGAAGACATGGCTATAATTCAGCTAACATCTGCAAGTTATCATTTGGTGAATCAAAAATAAAGTTTTTCAACGAGATTATTGCCGGTGGGCTATCGGCAGATATAATGGATTATTTACCTAGAGACGGATTTTTTACAGGAGCAGAGTATGGCAAAGTTGATTATCATAGGTTAATAAGTTCATTTGAAGTGACACCTAATGGAAATCTAGCTATTAATAGATCCGCACTATATTCTTTTGAATCAATGTTGATTTCAAGATATGAAATGTTCAAAGCAGTTTATTTCCATAAGACTGTGAGATCAGCAGAGGTTATGCTGCTTCATTCAATGATATCAGCTGATAAGCAATTGAATTTAACTGACACATCCCTAAATAATTATCTAGATCTTACTGATGAATCTACTCTAGAACGAATATGTTCTCTTAGGAAGAGAAATAAAATTGCAGTTAAATTGGCATCAGACTATAAGCATAGAAGATTACTAAAATGTGTTTATGAAAGATTTTTACATAAGCACGACAGGATATATAAAAAAATGCACAGGCAGGAATTACACAGCCTCGGATCAAAAATAGCTGAAGCTGCAGACGTGAAAGAAAAATCTGTTTTTGTTGATGCGTCAAGGGCTCAGTCTATACCATTGGCTCCTACTAAAAAAGAGATAAATTCAGTATTGTTCGTTGAGAAAGAACGGTCATATGAAACTCCTGTCTCTGAAATTCCACTTATCAATTCTATAGCAGGCTTTCTTGATATGCTGAGGATATACACAACTGCAGAAAACAGAGATGCAATAGAACAATCTATTAAGAAAGTACTTGATGATGGAGAATTTCTCTCCCAAAGAGAAAGTGTGTATGAATAATAACAACAATAACAACAATAGAAAGGCTAGAAGGAAAAGAGTGGTTATCAAATTAAGCGGTAGTATATTCAGCCAAAATGCAAAGAAAGATTCCATTAAAAGATACGCTAAAATGTTATCTGATATCAGCAATAAAGTACAGCCAGTAGTGATTGCCGGTGGCGGTGAAATTGCACGTCACTATATCAATCTAGCACGAGATCTTGGATCTGACGAAGCAAGTCTAGATATTATTGGAATTGAAGTGTCAAGGTTGAATGCAAAATTGTTGATATTGGCACTAGGCGATCAAGCGTACCTATGTGTTCCAAAAACTCTCGAAGAAGTAACAATAGCGACAGACAGCGGTAAAATAGTGATTGCAGGTGGTTTGCATCCAGGTCAGAGTACCAATGCCACTTCAGCATTGATAGCCGAAAAAGTAAAGGCATCAGCATTTCTAAATGGTACCGATGTCGATGGCATCTATGGTTCAGATCCAAATACCAATAAGAATACAAAGTTATTCAAGAAAATTACAATCAAGGAATGTATAGAAATTCTCAAAGCTGGAAGCTCTATGGCAGGAACATACGATCTCATGGATCTAGTGGCACTGAAAGTGATAGAACGTTCAAAGATTCCTACCAGAGTTTTGCGATCAGATGTAAGTAACATAAAAAATGCAATCAGTGGTAAATATCATATTGGCACAGAAATTGTGCCATTTAAGAAACAGTCTTTATAGTACCTATAAATTCTGGAATTCTGTCTTCTATCATCTTTTTATAAATTTCTTCTCCACGCTGCATTGGCAGAGGCTTTGATTGTGCCTTTGCATAACCGTCCTTATCGCAGATAAATAATATTGCCTCGTTACCCCTAATCATTTTACCGATGAGCATTTCATCTCCGACAGGTTCAAATCCTGTTGTTGTGCTGCTCTGCTTGATAGTATAAGTTAGCATAGCGAACCCTGTATAGTCAAATAGTTTCATCTGAGCTTTTCTAGATCTTTCCTGACCTAGAAGAGCAGCCTTGTGATATTGCATGTGTTGTTGCTACAACAAATTGGATTTTATCAATTATGTATAAGCTTTATCTTTTTAATACATAGGACATTTGAATTTATAACGTATATAGTACCTCTACTGTGGGATACAGTGATTCAAGATCAAAAAATTAAACGGTTAATTTTTGGTTTAATAGTAGACATCATCCTTTATTATAGGGACAAGATACTTACATATTATATGAATGTAAAGGCCATTTATGCGGCCAGTGGAGGTATTGCAGCAGTAGCCGTAATAATATTTCTCGTTATTAATACTGGAATTTTTACCAACACTAATTCTAGTGGACAGGGGATCAATCAGAATGCATTAAAAAATCCAGTACCAATTGAGATTTCAATTAAAAATGTCAGTGCAAAACAAATCGATAATAAAAGGGCTAACATTCAAGTTATTTTTGATGCACATAATCCAAATATGGGAACTCTGATTCTAGAAGCAATTGAGTACAATGTCTTTGTAGATGGCGCTCATATAGCTTCTGGATCTATTGGAACAAAACCAGAGGGATTAGTAGCATCCCAAGCCGGAATTTATCCTATTATAGGCAATGGTACCGTAACCTTAAAAGATACGCAGCAAACTCAACTAAATAGTATGGTTGCTGATAAATGGGAAAAAATGTTAGGGAGCAAGGCAACTTATTTGATAAATGGAACCTATTCCTACACACAGACATCAAGTTTACAAGCAACCGGAGCAGATAAAGAATTTAAATTGACATTCCCCTAAAATTTTGCACTAGCATAATATTTTTAATAGAATTGTTTATTTGTTTATCATTTCAAACATAATTAAACTCAGCTTTTTTCTAAAAGTAGTAGGATGAGAATTTATTACTAATAATAATAAAATGTCACGACTTTGGAGAGGGGAAAGAAATAAAAATATATGACGGTGAGGAAAGGTGTAGTGATTTTGTTCTTAATCAGTGAGTATGTTCTTTGAGTTCTTGACGAGAGTTAAACGTTTTCCCACATCCCTCGCATGTAAATGATGCAGAAGCTCCAGAGGTTGATTCATCAGATTTTTCACCTGTGTCTTTA
>DASQWW010000057.1:0-10073 GCA_035640055.1 Nitrososphaeraceae archaeon
CAAGTTTTTACATAAGAGGTTGTATGCTCATAGGTAAAATATCTCTGACAAGGCTACATTGATGTCATTAATAGTTTTTAACTGGGATAATTGATTCATACTACACGCAAAAAATTCTCATAACTAAAAGAAAATTGGAAAAGTCATTAAAATACCAATCAAACGGATCAACCAATATTTTGGACAATAATTCTAAACATGACTCTATGCTACCTTCTAATAATAACTCAAACTATCCACAACTATCACCTTCTTCTATACACGAATGTGTAGGTACTAAGAAGAGGGTTTGGATCGAAGCATATGGATGTTCTGCAAGCATGGCAGATTCTGAAATGATTACAGGACTATTAAAAAATGGTGGTTATGAGATAGCGACTGATGAGGCTGAAGCTTCACTAAATCTTATTGTGACATGCTCTGTAAAAGATGCAACTGAACAAAAGATGCTTTATAAGATTGACAAATTTTCAAAATCAGGAAAACCGCTTGTAGTTGCAGGATGTCTACCAAAGGCTGATAGAAAGAGGGTAGAATCTATTAGCTCAACTGCCAGTTTAATTGGGGCTAATTCTATTGATAAGGCTGTTGATGTGGTAAATTCTACAATTTCCGGCCAGAAGATGGTAGTTCTAGAGGATTCTCTTTCTGATAAGATCAATCTTCCAAGAATACGGCTGAATCCCGCAATTAGTATAGTAGAAATAGCAAGTGGATGTATGAGTGAATGTTCGTTTTGTCAAACCAAACTTGTAAAGGGATGGATCAAAAGTTATCGTATTGGCAACATAATGAGACAGATACAAAATGATGTCCAGGAGGGTTGTAAAGAGATTTGGCTTTCGTCTACCGATAATGGCTGTTATGGAAAAGATATTGGATCTAATCTCGTACAATTGCTAGAGTCATGCTGTACTATAGATGGCAATTATAAAATTAGGGTTGGTATGATGAATCCCATGTATCTTCCAAACATGATAGAAAAATTAGTACAGGTATTTGCAGACAACAACAAGATTTTCAAATTTCTACATATTCCAGTTCAGAGTGGGAGTGATAGAATTTTAAGGAAGATGAAAAGAGGTCATTCTGTAAAAATATTCCATGATGCTGTGAAAATATTTAGAAGCAAAATTCCTGAAATTACAATTGCCACAGATGTAATAGCAGGCTTTCCTTCTGAGACTGAAGAGGATTTTCAACAGACATTGACACTAATAAAAGAGACACAACCAGATATCGTTAATATATCAGGATATAGCGCGAGGCCAGGAACTACATCAGTAAAATTTAAAAAAATCAGCTCTAATACTGTCAAGGATAGAACCAAGAAACTGCATCTATTGACACGAGAAATTGCTAGACGGCGCAACTCATTATGGAAGGGTTGGAGAGGAGAAATAATTGTTGATGAAATCAAGGACAATATCCCACAGGGAAGAAACTATGCTTACAAACCTGTACTTGTCTTGTCTCCACCATCACAGTCTAGCTCCTCTGCATTGTTATTACCCTCATATACTGATTTTTCTATAGGAACTAAAATTATAGTCCAAATCGATAACTATTCTGATCATACGCTAAGGGGGACCATTATTAATTAAAACTTATAGAGAGAAGCTCAACATTTTTGCACAGCTTGCATTTTTATATTTAATTACCAAAACTTTTAATTAAATCCTAATATACTAAATGAAAGATCGGGCTATGAATAATAATAATAATAATAATAATGGACATCTTGAAATTAAACAGCCAATAGTGGTAATTGGTGTGGGAGGAGCGGGAGCGAAGATTGCAGTTGAATCAAGTAAGGTCCTTGGCTGCAAATGCGTCTTAATAAGTAATGATAAAAGGGATCTAAATGATGATTACTGCTCCATCTTTATTGATTCTAAATCATGGATCAATCCATCAAGTTACAAGCTGAGGTCGTATGCTTTATCGTCAGTTGATATGATTAAATCAGCTATAGAGGGCTTTAAGACTCTAATTATAGTTGCAAACCTGGCGGGAAAAGCTGGAACTGCGGTAGCCCCTTTAGTGTGCAAGATAGCAAAATACTCTTCCTCTTCCAGTACTGCAATCTCCTTTACAATAATGCCGTTCAAATTTGAGAAAGACAGAATATTCCAAGCTGGTATTTCGTTAAACCGGATACGTGATTTTTCTGATGCAACTGTTGTAATTGATAACGATGCGTTTTTAGACAATAATCCAGAGCTCTCTCCTGAGGAATGTTATGAAGTTACCAATAGATCACTTTATGAGATAATATCATCAATTTCTACTGGATACATTTATTCGGATACGAACCTATTATGTACTAGCAAAATTGATTCCGGCAGTGCAAAATCATCACTCAAGGAATCGATAGGAATGTTATATGAGAATGCTGATCCGACTTCAATAAAGAGGGCAATGCTCTATGTAATGGGAGGTAGAAGAGTTGCTATTGGAGAGCTCAATTCTATTGTCACTACTTTACAAGGAATTTTCAAAAATGAGGGAATTGCTGAGGTAGCAATGTCGGTTTGTAGTTCAGATAATATAAGAGTCAATCTCATAGCTGCGGTTGGAGAAAAAACAAGGTTTGACAAATACGATCCACTTGGAGAGGTTATTCCAAAGGAGAATGTGTTGGACTGGGAAGACCTAGATTCTTCACCTGACATAGAAATGACAATTCCAAACCTAGAATAGAGCTCAAATAAATTCAGATAACTTTTAGTGTTATTATATCAATAAAATGAAGATTTCTTTTTTGGTCTACTAAAAGTCAAGCATTCTGGAGTAGTAGGACTTGGTATTCTTGTGGTCCTAGAAGGTGACAATCTAGGCTTTTCTTGTGCCCGAGTAATAAGACCATTTGAAGGAATAATAATTACAATAATTGCTACAATCAGAACCACATTCATGATAAAGCAGTTTTTGTTGGCATTGCATTTACTATTTTATAGGTTAAGAATTTAAATGGTTATAGGAACTATATCATAGGCTAGTGAGCACTAAATCAGGTAATTGTTTCCACAACGAGCATAGTCTGTGTGAGGGCGTCGTAATCGAAATAATTAACGACTCGAAAGTAACAAAAATTTGTGGCTGTCAATGTCATAACAGTATGTATCAGCTTATTAGAAAAACTTTAGCAGTTATTAATCAAAGTAATATGGATAATTTTGCTCTAAATGAGAATGATGACAAGCTCTAACGTGATGATTTGTAACTGTTCTAATAACAACCTTAAATTAAGAAGAAACCTTATCCTTTAACTACAAATAAGATCTTGGTAGATTAGGTAATAAGGGAAAAGGTCTTGCGTTTGGACAATAATTGCGAATTAGTATATGGAATTCGCATACACATTTATCACCATCAATGTTGTTTATTTGCTGGTATATGCAAAATCTATTTTTATTCCATATTATTATATAGACGTATTCTTTGTAACGTTTGATGTGAAAATAGCCGTAGTTTCTCACATAGTATTAGACTGCATTGAAAATGCAGAAAGTAGTGGGTCCACTAAAAGTCTTGGAGGTCCTGCATGCTATTGTGGTCTGACAGCTAAAAATCTCGGTTTTGAGGTTATTCTTGCAACACGAGTGGGTAAGGATTTTCCACAACGCAGCATGAATATCATGCGTGATAACGGCCTTATCATAAAGGAAGAGCAGGTAACTGAATCTCCTACAACAAGGTTTAAAATCATATTAAATAAGGATTGCCGGGAGTTATTTTTAATATCAAAGTGTTCCCCCCTGACATTAGATGACGTTGAAAAAATACAGACAGATTCTTGGCTGGTAAGTCCTGTGATTGACGAGGTTCCTGCTGAAATACTTGCAGCGATAGTTAAAGACAGAGGTAAAAAGAACTTTGTAATGCTTGATCCGCAAGGTTATATGCGAGTCGTAAGTTTATCTAGTGGACGAATTTCATTTCTTGATAATTTGTTGGCATTAGATTTATCTGGAATAACCGCGATAAAAGCAGATAAAGGAGAACTTGCTGCCTTAACAGGGGGTCTTGAGGGCCTTGAGGGAATGCAATTTTTGCAATCTACTAAGGGCATTAAGTTTGTTATTTTTAATGACGAGAATAGAACTATTCATCTTTTGCACAATAAAATACACTATTGGATAAAACTTCGAGACATTGATACCCCGGATTCAATAGGTGCTGGAGACATCTTATCAGCGGCGTTTTGTTGTACATACCTCAAGGAGAATGATCCTCTATGGGCTATTTGTTTTGGAGCTGGCGCAGTACGTGCAGCACTTGAAACAAAGTTAATAGGTTTAAATAAGCTTCCATCAAAAGCAACGATTGAGCAAAATGCATCTTATTATTATGGCACTATAGGATTTCAGAGATTGTAGCATATTTGTCAGATTATAATTTTTACCTTTAAATTAAAGTAAACAATCGTTTTACATGTAAAACAAAGTATGAAAATAGCATTATCAGGCGCTGATTCCAGAGATGGAGCATTACTATTTCAAATGAAGAAAACATTAGACTCATTGAATATCAATACGCAGATTATGAAAGATGACAATTATAAATTGGCAAAGGAAGTTGATCTAGTTTTAGTAGCTGGTGGCGATAGGGGAATTCTTGATTATTTCCACAAGGTTGTAACAGATTCGGCACCAGTTCTAGGAATTTATGAATCAGATTCCACTGGATTCTTGGCTCAGCTTGAAGTCAGGGATTTGGAATCGGCAACTTTTAGGTTAAAGAACGGTGATTACGAGGTAGATGAGGTATTTCGTCTAGCAGTTAAGGTAGACGGGAAGGAAGTCGAACCTGTACTAAATGATGTTGCCGTTTTTTCAAGCAAAAGTGCTATGTTGATGGAGCATGTACTCAGGATAGGTGGAAAAGATGTGTGGCATGATAATAGTGATGGCCTCATAATATCTACACCAACAGGATCGACTGCATATTCTATGTCTGCAGGCGGACCTATGGTTTTACAGAAATCTCAAGTATTCGTTGTGGTATCAGTGAACTCGGTTGATAACACTCGCCGTCCTCTTGTAATTCCCAATGATACCAAATTAGAAGTGGCTGATATCACAAGTAGGTATCACTGTGAGGTTGTACTTGATGGTGGTCATCGACTAAGAATAAGAAAAATACTTGAATGCTACAAACATGAATTTCCTGCTAGACTTGTCAGATTAATGGGAGACTCTTCAGCCACATCGCTTATAGCAAAGAAAGTAAAACTTGCAGAAGATTTGTTGAGCATGCCTCCAAGCGCCAAATTAATTTTGAAAACTCTAGAATATGATGGTGCAATGAGCCAAAAGGACCTGTCCATAAGAACTATGCTTCCAGAGAGAACAGTGCGACTATCGCTTAGCCATTTACTCAACCGTGGATATGTAAAAAAGAAAACATCTCTGCGTGATGCACGACAAAGAATTTATGAACTCAGGATTTGAAAGTCGCAGCAGCCTTTGTAAAGGCGTCAAAAGCCTTTTCTGGTTTACCTGGCCTGCTGTCAAACTCAGCATGATATTGCACAGCAAAATAAGATTTGTTTGGAATCTCCAGTATTTCTATTCGTCTACCTTTATCAGAATAACCAGATAAAACCAGACCGTTTTTTTCTACAGTCTGTCGGTAATTTTGATTAAATTCATATCTGTGTCTATGCCTTCTATGAATTATGTTTGTTCTGTATATTTTTGCAGCCATTGTATTTGGAATAATTGTGATTTCATGTCTTCCAAGACGCATAGTTCCGCCCATATCATGTGTAGTTTTCTGTTCAGGCATAAATTCTATTATTGGATCTTTTGCATTTGGATCAAGTTCAGTAGAGCTGGCAGCTTCCAAATTACAAACATTTCTGGCGAACGCTATTAGTGCTAGTTGGAATCCAAAACATATCCCCAAATATGGAATATTTTCTGTTCTTGCAAAATTGGCCACATTTATTATTCCCTCACTACCTCTTTTTCCAAACCCACCAGGAACCAGTATGCCATTGAATCTTTTAAGGTAGGAAAGATTCTTCACATCACTATTCTCAAACTTTTCTGAGTCAAACCATACAACTTCGGCTTTTTTCCCTATATTTGCGCAAGCATGTAAAAGAGCATGATATACACTGACATAGCTATCAGGGAGAGTGACATATTTTCCTACTACTGCAATTTTTAATAAGCCATCATACTCATAGAATGATTTTGCAATTGATTTCCAGTTAAGCCAATTTGGAGAGCAATTATTCAATGATAATTTTTCGGCAACAACCTCAACCAATCCCTGACTCTCTAAAACCTCTGGAACCTTATAAATAGAAGGTGCATCATGACATGAAATAACACATTTTTCTTCCACACTTGCAAATAACGAAATTTTGTGTCTTGCATCTGAAGTAAGAGGAGTTTTGCACCTGACAGCTAAGATATCAGGTTGAATTCCAATTCTTCGTAGCTCTTGCACACTATGCTGAGTTGGCTTTGTCTTTTGTTCACCAACAACATCTAATACAGGTGCAAGTGTAACATGTATAAACAAAGTATTAGAATGCCCATCTTCAAGTTCAATTTGTCTTAATGCTTCAAGAAATGGGAGGCTTTCTATATCGCCTACAGTACCACCACATTCTACCACTACGATATCCAATTCTTCATCAGTAACAATTTTTCGTAATTGGTTTTTTATAGCATCAGTTATATGTGGAATTATCTGAACACATTGACCAAGGTATTTTCCTTCCCTTTCAGCATGAATTACATCCGAATACACTCTGCCAGTTGTAATGTTATGGTGTTTTGTCATGGGAATATCTAGAAAACGTTCATAATTTCCAATATCCATGTCACATTCACCCCCATCGTCGGTAACGAAAACCTCGCCATGCGCAATAGGATTCATTGTCCCAGCATCATAGTTTACGTACGGATCAATTTTAACACATGAAACCTTCAGGCCTGCTAGTTGTAATAATTTAGCCGTAGATGAAGTTATTACTCCTTTGCCTAGCCCTGACATTACACCCCCTGTAATAAAAATAAATTTGGATTTACGACCTTGTACCTCAGCGTTCGATTGCATATTGGGTTTTAGTTGATCACCTTTTTATTCCTTTTTCGCTATAGAATTTCTAAATTCAATTGTGTATTTTCTGTAGTACTAGGTTGTTAATAATAAAATGTCTTCTTATGTTTCTCTTATGGAATTGTAACGTCATATACAAGTTACTTTGAATCTGTATAAACGTTATATGATTAGAGGCCAATTCACATTAAAGATGATAGTTTTCAAATAAAATGATGTATAAAAAGAATGGTAAATAATCTACAATCTATATACATCATAATAAGAAATATACTGCTTTATTTTAATTTTAAAACACCTGTAAAATTTGATTAATAATATATTATCAATCTTAGGCCTTTAAAAAATTGAATGTAATCAACGACTATATGGACTGATACAATAATATTCTAAAAGAAGATGAAAAAGAGTTTTATCAGAATATATCAACTGAGATAAAGATATTGTACAAAGATTCATCCAATATGCAATACTACAACACATAGAACACACAAATATTACCTTTATGGCTGACCAATATAACCGACATCAACGAAAAATGCGGTCAAACGGTTTACATATTCATTCTCTCTGTTTATGCTGTACATAATATTTGCTAGTCTACTCTCTTTTACCCAGCCTATCTTTATTAGATCATCCAGATTACGTTTGATGTCTTCCCTCTTCAAACGAGTTTTTTTATGAAGTGTATAGACAGTTGACATCTTGTTCTCTTCTGCTAAGGCCTTTATTATCTTGATTTTACCTATGCTACCAAGACCAACCTCGACTATATCTTTGCTAGTCATTTTTCTTTCTATATTCATCGTTATCGCCATGTTTGATTTGCCTTTGAAGAATTGGTTCGAGTTCCTGTAAAGAAGCCCCATGTATTCCAATTTCTTTTAGTGACCTGATTTCAATGACATTCCTTATATGCAGGTCATCAAGATAATCTTCTATGTCCAATTTTTTTAATTTAAATTCTTCAGCTAATTGCAATGCATGTATACGAATTTCTTTAAGATCAACATACTCTCTTTTCTTAAGACGCAGTGCCCTTATTAAGGCCATTAGGGTAAATACATGATTTTTTGATAGGTGCTCAATTTCCTCTGTTGTTATAGTTGGGTGAATTTGGCCATGAACCTTTCGAATTTGATCAATATTAACTCTACCTGTTCCCTGTGACTCTGCAAGGTTTCCCGCATAAAGAAGAAGATCAAGAGCATACCTTACGTCACCATTGACAGTCGGTGACGTAGTGATCTTTGATATCTCGTCGATAAGATCAGAGCCTATGGCTTTTGTATTGAATGCCTCTGAACACCTATTGACCAATATATTGCTGACCTGCTTAATGGAATAAGTCGGAAATTCTATAGGAACTCTACCCAAGCTACTTAACTCAGCTGAGTCAAGTTTGTTGTAAAACTCTGTACTTCTTGCAATAAATATCACACCCTTCACATTACAGGGTTTATCAGGATCAAATTCGTTAAGGCGAGTAAGATCATAGACGATCCCATTACCTTTTGTAACCTTAATTAAATAATCAATTTCATCAAGAATAATTAATACATATGTCTTATTTTCGTACAAATAATGCAATAAATATCTTAACATCTCTTCTGCACTAAGTCCCTGTGCAGGCAACTCAGGTGCAATTCGTTCCAATAAGAGCCTATAAATTGTATATTTATTGCCACCTTGTAACTTCAGATTAATATAAGCCGTTTTTATCTTTAACTTATTCCTTAGAAACTCTTCCTCTAGTAGTTTAGAGAATTTGAGAATGGTAGATGTCTTGCCTATGCCTGCAGGACCGACAATTTGCAACACTGTTAACGGAAATTTATCTGGCTTTGAGTAAGATTCTTTGAAAGCATGTTGAAGCTGTTCAATTTGCTTTTCGCGATGGGGAAGTTCATCTGGTATATATCTAGGCGACAGTTTCGATCTATCACGGAATATTGAGCTTTCAGACATTGTAAAGATGAATAAATTAACTAAATATTATATTAAGCGTATCTACAGAAAAGATTAAAGATTTGTAACTGAATTCATCATCAGTCAGTTTATTATATATGCAACTTAACTCTTCTCTTCAAAGCCCCCTACAAAAGATAAATATCAAAAATTTGACTTATTTGAGAATGATTTGAAGGTAATTTTGAGATAAAAACTTTATAGTCTTCATAAAGATACATCTCTTTCTTATTGATTAATACAATAAGCTCGCTTTAACCAGCTCGGGAATCACTTATTAAAATTAAAAATAACACCATTTGTTAAAAGATATACAAATGTACTCAGGCTCTTATGAAATACCCAAATGCAATGCGTGTGGCAAAGAGGTACGTCCTGGAGAATTATCAGAAAATTTCAATTGCCCGAAGTGTAGAGGAGGAATAATTTGGCGTTGTGAAGGATGTAAAGGCAGGTCCAAGAAGTATCGATGTAGTATATGTGGCCATGAGGATCGCTAATAATTACTACTATTACTAACCGATTAATTTGAAAAAGTTCCTAACCAGTTCCTTTTGATCTGACTGTAGAACAATAAATGCCTCAATAAGTTCTCTTTCCACTATAATTTGCTTTGAGACCACGGATTGTAACTTTTTGGTATTTATTGGTGTTATGCTATCAATTAAGCCTATACTGTAGGCATAAACGTATTCCCGGATCAGTTTCGATATGAAGGATGGAGCTAACCTTATCAAGAGTGAAATTGCCTCGTGAATCACCTTATCGTTCTGATCTTTAACTGGAACAGACATGATATATGACTTAAGCATTCTCATTCTGTCATTAGCTAGTTCTTCTATGGAAGAAGCTACGAGTAATCCTGCTTCAGACAATTCATAAAAAGGAACACCTTCTAGTTGAAGAGCTCTAGGACCACGTCGTAAGGGAAGCCTACCGCCCTCTTTTACTATACCTGCCGGAATTAGCACCTCATCTAGATCTCTGAAGATCCCTGAATAGATATTTTGCCATAATATACT
>DASQWW010000058.1:0-11643 GCA_035640055.1 Nitrososphaeraceae archaeon
GTCCTAGTCTAGAATAACAATAACTTTGACAGTTTATTTTATATATGGTTTTAGAATTGAGTCCAATAAAGGTATTAAGAATGAGTTACGGAGGACTAAGAAGAAACGATAACTTTGGGCCAAAGCCAGTTGAAACAGGTAAGGAATACAATGTAGAGATAACCGAAATCAGTAGAAAAGGAGACGGTATTGCAAGAATACAAGGATTTGTAATCTTTGTAAAGGGTGGAAAGGTAGGTCAAAACGCAAAGATTCGTGTAGTACAAGTGGGAAACAGGTTTGCTACTGCTGAAATTGTTAATGGTGCATCTACGACTTAAATAAAAACTGTGCATTAAATACAGCATGCAGGCAGTAGTAACGTCAATTTTTTTGTAATTCTTATTTATCGAGTCTTTTCAATTATTTATTTTTTTAAATTATAACAATTAACTACAGGTGTTTATACAACAAAAACAAAAAAGGTTACAGGCCAATAAGACTCAAAGAGCTCAAAGAATATAACATGCAGAGTCATATATGTAAATTGCAGACGAGTAGCAGATTGTAGTATGATCATTATTTGTCAAGGCAATTGAAGTTGATGATATTTGTTTGTACCTTAAGATAGAGATCGCTATTATATTTTCTTTATTTCTAAGCTGACTCAACTCTTAGTGAATAGTATTTTACATCGTCGTTGCTGCTCGTTACATTCTTAGGACTTATATAAATAGTAAATGAGCTTGTCTGTCCTGGGTAAAGATCTTGTTTGTCTGCATATGTATCTGCTACTCCTACCATCTGTTTTTGTGAATCATATACATATGCTATAATTTTGAGATAAGACAAAGTGTCCACTCCTGTGTTCTTTATTTTGCCATTAATTATCCAATTTCCCGTCGTATCATTTTTTATTACCTGTTTGAAGAGTACTTTTGTCCCAGGAAAAGAAGGAGAAGAAAAAGAAATTTGCTTACCCTCTTGTGGAAGCTCAATAAGGGTGCTCTCCTTATTACTGCTACTACTCTTTTTTGCCTGCGCTTCCTCCTGATGATAAGATACTAAATTTGACATTGAAATAACTATTATTATCAAAAGAAGAATTACAACACAAAGAATAGCTATTACAGTGTAGTCTCTATTTACTGGTCGTTCTACATGCATTAAGTTTGGAACAGTACAATGGAATTTATAAAGAATCTGTAGAAGATTTGTAAAGTTGTCATTATATGGCATCATATTGCATGCATGCAGTACAAGCACAACTACAATCTCATTTGATCAAAGAAAGATAGACAAATAATTTGCAGCGTATTTGCTAGCTGCCGCAATAATGGAACTATTAGCTTCAGCGTTGGCGGCTGATCATCAA
Source organism: Nitrososphaeraceae archaeon (assembly GCA_035640055.1). Classification (GTDB taxonomy): domain Archaea; phylum Thermoproteota; class Nitrososphaeria; order Nitrososphaerales; family Nitrososphaeraceae; genus DASQWW01. The sequence continues at coordinate 1,355 of DASQWW010000058.1, forward strand.
GCAAATGATGAAAGTCTCTAAGATTGTCATCATCTACCTCTTTCTTTTTTTATTTTGATATATCATGATGTCTTCTTCAAGACTTGAAGAATTTGAATAAAATATTATGGTTATATATTTTTTTGATAACAAAGGTTGTACAATGATAACTGTTGGGCTGTCACTGTCATTGCTTCTACTTACTACTACTGGCATAATTGCCGTTATAGTATTGGCACTATTCATTCAGCAATTATACCAGTAGTATACAAACACAAGCTGGTAGCAGTACAACAACGTTCTTTCATTAATCTACCACCAACTATTTTTGAACATCCATATTTTACCAACAGGATTTGAACAACAAAAATAAACAACAATAGAGTTTGAACAGAATCGAACCAAGCTATTCATCAGCACCCCAATCTGAACACCCGATAAAACGCCAGAAGATAGAACATAAGGCTATTTTATTTTGATGGCTTTTAGAATTTGATTAGCCTTTATTTCTCCTTCCCTGATCGAATTTCTTATCGCATCAAGTGAAAAATCTGCATTCTCATACAGATATGGAAAAGGCTCATCTCGACTTATATGAGACACTGTCTTTATTTCGGCGCCTCTTTCTTGTTTGAATTTTTTGTATTTTGTACGAATTATTTTCATTTCTTTTGTGTCTAATTTCTCGAAGTCAATATGCTTTTCAATTATTTCATATAACTCCTCTATATATTGGAGGTACTGCGTTATAACTGTGGACATTTTTATGCTAGCTTCAGTTTTATCGCTGAACATAATATCTCTAGCCCTATGATATATTTCAGGTAAATTAGTTGGTAGACTTTCAATAGTTTTCGGATAATTTTCAACTATAAATACCCTCTTATTTACTACAGGAGCAGCATCTATAACCTCTCGTAGAGGAGTATTACTTAATAAACTGCCATCCCAAGCATAAACTCCGTTTTGTACTTCTACCCATGGAAAACCGTATAGTGGATAAGCAGATGTGGCAAGTATATGTCTAAAAGTTATTTTATGATTGGAAGTGTCAAATGTGAGAGGCTGTGCTGTCAAAACGTTCACTGCTGTTATTATTAAGCGTGCATTAGGCTTTCCATTAGGTTGTAGTTTGTTATAATCAATATATTTTTCAAGTGTCTTTACTAAAGGCGAATGGTCATAAATATATGTCCATTTTACAGGTGTAAAATATTGTCTATCTGTTGGAATGTAATCTAATCTCCATCTTGGTACAAACATTTTATCATTTCCATATATTGCAGAACTGTAAGAAGCCAATATTGATTTAATTGAAGTATTTGGTATTGTTGTAGTTTGATTTATTGTTAAAGATGGAGATCCTAACAAAAACCAATCTATGGGAGGATCTAGCTTTACAGAATTTTCTGCAAGCTCTAACCAAAATTGTTCTAGTGCTATTTCTGGATGATCTTCGTTTTCCTTATTACCAGCAATTATGGCTGCATTAACTCCTCCAATAGAAGTGCCTGCAATTATGTCAACTTTTATTTTATTTTTTGCAAGAGCTTTAAAGACACCACATCCAAAGGCTCCTAAGGATCCTCCGCCTTGGAGTATTAGTACGTTTTCAATAGAATCAGACATACTAAAATGTTTACTTCTTATCATCAGTAGGCAAATTCGATTAATAAAGCCTGCATATTATCTACTGGATATATTATGTATTTATGTCGATATGACTTTTAAAATCTGGAAAACCCAAACACAAAGTCGCTAGGAATTAGCAAACTCGTTTATGTTCGTTCTGTATAGTGTGATAGCAATCATTATGAATATTAATAGTTAGGATTTCAGCTTTTACCTTTAAATAATAATTAGTTGAAAGGCTAAAACCTAGTTCGAATTTCTGATTGCTTCGATCAAGGCATTCAATAATATATACATATATATACATGTCACTTCAAAAAACACATATATAATGCTTTATGTATATAATTATAATAATGGCTTATAGACTTTGAAATATTATTAGACCAAGAATATTATAAAGATATTATATTTATAATATCACTTTAACCTACATATTATAGCTATATCATTTGCATTCGTTCCAGTCCTTCCCGTCATAACTATTGAATCTAATTTCTCGAGAGCAGAATAACTATCGTGATTATACATATATTTTTTCCAATAGATTTTTTTTCTTTTTATTATGGACAGCGTTTTTGGAGTTAGAACTGCACCAGCCGCATTTGAATTACCATCTATTCCATCAGTTCCCATACAAACAATAGTGACATCATTGGCATCGCCAAATTTAGAATTTATCGCAGCTGCTAATATAGCTTCTTGATTTCTTCCTCCAATTCCATTATGTTTTTCAGCATTCAATTTGACTGTCGTCTCGCCTCCCAAAACAAGAGCAAATGGTGCAAAAGACATACTGAAGTCTGAAGCTAATTTTGAAAGGAATACTCCAAAATTCTTAGCTTTGCCATTAAATGATGATCCAAGGTTTATTGCTCTCACTCCTCTTTTTTTTAAATGTTTAGTAGCTTCTTCACAAATAAGTGAATTGTTTCCGATAATGATATTATGTACATTATGAAAAATTTTGTCTCCTGGTTTTGGAGTATCCTCTATAGTACCTCTTATGCCTTTAATTATTAGCATTTTAGCTGCATAATTTTCCTCCCTTGTACTATTCCATAAGTAATATTTTCTTAGAATTTTTTCAGCATCTTTGAATGTTGAGCTATCAGGTACAGTAGGACCAGAGGCGATTGTAGCTAAGTTATCTCCTATGACGTCGGATAATATTAGAGAAATTACTGTGCAATTATTATTATTATTAAGAAATCTTATGAGTCTTCCACCCTTGATCTTGGATAAATGTTTACGAACAACATTGATTTCTTGAATGGATGCTCCTGTTGCCATCATGGCTTGGGTAATTTTTTGCTTATATGGCAAGGTCAAACCGTCTAATGGAAGAGGCATTAATGAAGAACCACCTCCAGAAATCAAAACAAAGACCAGATCAGATCCCTTAGTTTGTTTTAGAATGTTCACAATTTTCTTTGTACCATTTATACCTGATTTATCGGGAATGGGATGACCAGCTTCCGTTACAGAAATTCCATGTATTTGTACATTCGTATTGTGAGGAACATTAATTGCACCACCTGAAATTCTTCCTTTTAAAATGTTACAAACCGCTACAGCCATTTTTGCTGTCCCTTTTCCTGCGCCAACTAGGTATATGGAATCGTGTTCTTGTAGATCTAAAGCTGCTCTAGTTTTACTTTGAACGTCTTTTATCGATAATTTTGATCCTTCTAATTTAAAACATCTGTTCACAAGTTTCTCGGGATCTATAAATTTCATTGCAGATTCTAAAACAGAAAGAGTTAAGTTTAATGATTTATACTGCATGTGTTGCTTTTCCAATAGGGTTCGATTAGCAATAATTTGCAAATAGTAGAATTATTTTCTATCGACTATACATAACATTTTTGATTCTATATTCTTACCTTGACTATGTTCAAACTCTGGCCTCATCTATACAGAAAATTGTTTCATTTCCTTTCAGAGGCGAGGCAGAGATCAATTTTAACATGGAGTTTTGCAATCTGTCAGTATTGGGGGACATGCCTCCTATATTTCCTGCAAGTATAAGATATAATCTGATGTAAGAGCTTAGGACATCGTCGAGCTCTTGGTTGACCGTAGCAGTATATGGTCGCAAAGCCCCTCTGAATACCTCGGATCTAGCCCTAACAATACCTGTAACCTTTTTATCAACGGGAGCATCTGGACCTACTATAATAATTACGCCTTTGGATCCTTTAAATTTGGCAGGCTCTTCTGTAGCCCCTTCAGGAGCCATTGACCTTACTGCTTCCCGTGTAATCAAATGAGGAATATTTATGAAATTATCAACAAGTGAATCCCACTTTACTCTTGAAAGAGACAAAAGAGAAGAATTATAGTCGTAGTCTCCTGTAAAATGCACTAGTGCATCTATTTTTCCGAACGGTTTCCTTATCGAATTGAAGGTTTTCTTTATAATTTCTTCATCTGAAAAATTAAGCAGTTGATAAGAAAAGTCCTTCAATTCTGACAAATCATATTTAGTCAATACTACTATCTGTTTTGCCCCAGAAACGTTTAGTGCCATAGCAAGATTCTTTAGGCGTTCAATATCTTTTATTTCTGAAGAAGTTATTGTAAGAGCGATAACCTTGCCCTTTATATCTATAGGAGAGTTAGTTTCAACGAAAGTTCCTACGATGGGCTTGACAGGATAAAACAGACGGTCGTTTGGAATAACTCTTCCATTGATTAATTTACTGATATTTTCATCACATAAATTCAACACCATTTCTCCAACTTCTTCTTGTGTAAGAAATTCACCGTCAATAATCATATTACTTGTATTCTTCTGAACTTTCTCTGCAATTTCCTGTATTTTGACAAGCATCTCAGCTATTACTTTAGATAACTTTTCAACTTCTAGAAGAGATTTCTTGTTACGAAAGGTTGCAATTTCTGTTGCAATTTCTTTTATTCCAGTGGAAATAAAATCTTCAGATTCTCCTAACAAATGAAGTGCTTTAGAGCTTGCCTTTTCAACTTCACTGGAGGTAAGATCTTGGAAGCCGCTAATTCTTAAGAATTCAGCGGCAGCCTTTGGATAAACTGTTTTGTAAATTCTATCTGAATGAACAGGACCAGGATTAGTAGCAACTGATCGAATACCTTTTTCAACTAGTTCCCATGCGAAAGCTTCTATGAGTCTATTCTTTGCTCCTTGTGCAGCAGTATAAGGAGTTCTAAATCTGTAGGGTCTCTGTTCATAACGATTCTCTTCACTAAAAAATGTAGAAATTGTAATTATCTTACTACCACGTTCCATTATTTGAAGACTCCTAACTGATGTCCAAAAAGTACCGGTCAGGTGAATGGCAACACAATCTCTGAATTCATTAAAATCCGCATTTGTAAAGGTCTTTACCGGACCAGAAACTCCTGCATTATTTATAATAATGTCTACCTTGCCAAATTCTTTACTAATACTTTTGAACATTTCATTAATTCCTGTCTCATCTGCTACATCAACTCCTGGGAACGCACGTACTCTACTTGAACCCGCTGTATCATTGATAAGGCTGCTCAGAATTTCAGAGGTTTGATCAAGGGGCTCCTTCCTCCTTCCCATAATAATAATATTAGCTCCATTTAAGGCAAACTTTTTAGCAATTGCTTGACCTATGCCAGTCCCACTTCCTGTAATGACAATAGTCTTACCAGCGAATTTTAAAGAAGATTTTAAGGACGTCCGTCTTTCCATGAATTCGGCACATTTACATGATTATTAAATTTAACCTAGTCAAATTCTGCATGATGTTCTATTCATTTTCTTTATGAAATAGGATAAAGTAAATATTACATAGTGATTTGATTATGAGAACTAATTTAACGCATATAAGAAATGAAAAATCCGAAGAAGTTAACACGAAAATAGAACAAAAGAAAAGGTTTTGAATAGCGACATTAGAATACAGCAGACAATATTATTGTTCTCTACCTAGTTTATTACCATTCTTTTACTTAAAAATATATTTGCTAAATAATCATGATGTCTTCATCCATATGATGTTATTCGGACTATAATAACTATATCTTCGACACTCCTCTTTGTTACCTATCTAATACAATTTTTATTAAGTTGTCATTTAACTAAAAATTGTGACAATAATAGATGTTTTAAAAGAGGCCTGCCTACAAGTTTATGAGCAAACAAAACCACTTGCAGGAACAGCAGAAGGCAATAAGGAGATCGGAAAAGGTGCCGGCGGCGATACATCTAGAGTGATCGATCTTGTTGCAGAAGAGGCTGTAATCAATACTATCAAAAAGTATAACTTCTATCCTACAATAATTGGTGAAGAATGTGGCAGGATAGAAGGAAAGAATGGCTTTCTGGTTATGGATGCTATAGATGGAACAACTAATGCTATGAGAGATATACCATTCTATTGCTGTTCTTTGGCATATGCACTCGATTTTAAACTAAGTTCTATTGTTGATGCTACAATTATTGATTTGACCAGAGGTGATTTATACTATGCCTCAAAGCAAAAAGGGGCGTTTTTGAATGGGAATAAGATTGGAGTGAGACGACGTTATAACAATAAAGGAAGAGGAGAAGAGGAAGTGGAAGAAGAACAATCACTCAACCAAGACATTTTAATTGGCATGAATATCTCAGGAGTTTCACAAGAGACAATAAATCGTCTATCAAAAGTTATTTCAAAAGCTAACCATATTAGACATTTTGGTGCAAATGCCCTTGAACTGTGTTATTTCGCAAGAGGATTTATGGATGCATATATTGATTTTCGTGGTAAAATCCGTAGTACAGATATCGCTGCTGCATATTTGATTGTAAAAGAAGCTGGAGGTAAACTATACTCTAACAGTGGTTCAGAATTAGATTCAGATATAGCAGTAAATACTACCATGTCGTTTGTGGCAGTTTTGGACGATGAGATGTTCAAAGCACTTGCAGATGATTTACATATAATAAGTGGGTAAAGCGACTTTTGTAGGCGCCCGGGCCGGGATTCGAACCCGGGTCGGAGGAGTGACAGTCCCCCATACTGGACCGGAATATACAATGCTAGAATTGATGTGATCTATTTGATGCATCTCTATACTACCCGGGCGCAATTATTCAAATTTTTATAAAACCAATTAAATGTTTTGTTTGCTAACAGTTATAGAGAAATTAAGAACGAGAAAGAATTCTCTCTATTTCCAAAGATAAAACATTTTTCGATACTCCCAAGCCCAGCTTTGAATACTTCTAAGCTACTAATTACAATGAAAAAAGGGCTAGTATATGCTCATAGCATAGCAAAAAATTTTAAGAATGAATTGAAGCAATATCGATATCAGAAAATGGGGTTGAAGGAAATTCACACGGAAATTGAAATTCTAGCATCACCTGAAAGTGTATGGACAGTTCTTACAGATTTTGCCAGCTTCCAATATTGGAACCCATTTATTCGTCAAATAAGTGGAAATGCTCAGGTTGGAGCAAAGATTGAAGTACATCTTCAGACCTCGCGTGGAAAAAGTAGGATCTATAGACCCATTATAACAAGGATTGAACCCAATCATGAATTGCGCTGGTTGGGAAAATCTTTTATACCTGGAATATTATCTGGAGAACGCATTTTTACTATTGAAAAAAATACTACTAATAATAGCGTACGCTTTTTACACAGTGAAATCTTCAAAGGAATAGGAGTTTCCATAGCAGGCGATCGCCTAGAGCGAGATATACGTCAGGGGTTTGACGAAATGAACAGTGCCCTTAAAAAAAGGATTGAACAAGGAGGCACGAATAATAATCAAACTTCCAACCATGGTATAAAATAGCAAGTAATATATATATATATATATATGCTATCCAAGGATATCGCCTAAATAGAAATAGCCTTTTTATAATTAAGATAAGTGAATTTCTTTCTAATTAATATTGGTATACATCAATAAACAAGATCCTTATCTAAATATGTAAAAGAACGAATGATCCGAATTAGCCTCTTTATTTTATAAAGTCCACACAACGTTTTAAATTAACCAAGGAGAGTAATTATTATGGAGGGAAGAACTGTATTAAAACCAATATACTTTTTTGATGATGCGGATGGTAGAAATAAAGACCTGCTCGGCAGCAAGGGTGCCGGGCTTGTAGAGATGAGGAGATTGGGTCTGCCCGTTCCTCCTGGATTTATAATCACAACAGAAATTTGTGCCAAATTTTATGAAGCTGGAAAAAGGCTACCTGATGGTCTGATGGATGAAGTTCGCCAATCGATAAGGCGCCTTGAATCCCTTACAGATAAAAAATTTGGTGATGCTTTAAATCCACTTTTGGTTTCTGTTCGATCTGGTGCGCCTGTATCAATGCCTGGAATGCTGGATACCATTTTAAACCTTGGCTTAAATGATGCCGCAGTAAGGGGTTTAGCCAAGCAGAGTAATGATCCAAAGTTTGCGTGGGATGTCTATCGGAGATTTATTCATATGTTTGGAAAAACAGTTTATAATATTGAAGACAAGTTCTTTGAGGAGATTTCTGCAGCAAGAGACATACATACTGAAGAAGATCTCAAGGAAATTGCACTGTCATTCAAATTATTGTGTGAGCATAGGACGGGGAATAAGTTTCCTATGGATGCTTACAAACAGCTAGAATTAGCTATAGATGCTGTCTTTAGATCATGGATGGGAAGACGAGCTGTGGAATACCGACGTCAATATAACATAACACCAGAAACCGCTAACGGAACTGCAGTAATAATTGTTGCAATGGTTTTTGGTAATATGGGCCATCAAAGTGCAACAGGCGTCGTATTCACCAGAGATCCGGAGAGAGGAGAAAAAAGGTTGTATGGAGAATATCTTGTAAATGCTCAAGGAGAAGATGTTGTCTCTGGTAAAACTATTCCAAAGCACATCGATTCACTTTCTTCTGAATTACCTGAAGTTGATAAACAGTTACGTGCAGCAGCTCAGAAATTAGAAGATCATTTCAGAGAACCACAAGATGTTGAATTCACTGCAGAGAGGGGAAAATTATACATCTTACAAACACGTAATGCAAAAATGAATGCGATAGCTAGTGTAAAGACCTCTGTCGACATGTTTTATGAAGGACTTATAGATAAGATAAAGGCTCTCTCCAGAGTCGATCCAGAAGGTTTAGAACAAGTTCTTTATCCTAGAATTGATTATAGTACAAAGCATCGACCCATAGCAACAGGTGTTGGTGCATCACCTGGCGCTGCAAGTGGAATTGCTATATTTAACGTAGATAAAGCGGAATCACTTGGAAGGAAAGGTAAAAAGGTAATCTTAGTTAGAGAGGATACAAAGCCAGAAGATGTCCCTGCCTTCTTTCAATCTGTTGGGATTTTAACAAGTAGAGGAGGTAGAACTTCACATGCCGCAGTAGTGGCACGAGGAATGGGAAAGCCATGCGTAGTAGGTTGTTCACAGATAGAAATCGATGAAGAAAAAGGCGTTTTTAATGTAGACAAGAAATATTATGTGAAGGAGGGGCAGAAAATAACAATAGATGGATCAAGTGGACGCGTTTTTCCTGATGAGATTCCAAGCGTGAAACCAGAGATCACATCGGAATTCAAAGAATTGCTTGAGTGGGCCAAGGAAATGAAAAAAATACAGATCCGTGCTAATGCAGATGTGCCAGAAAGTGCAGCACTTGCAAGAAAATATGGTGCAGAAGGTGTAGGACTATGTCGTACTGAGAGAATGTTCAATCAACATGATCGCATTACACAATTCGTAAAAATGATTATGGCTGAGAGTGAGGATAAAAGAAGACAAGCTCTGGCAGATCTCGAGCCTCTCCAAAGGTCAGATTTCAAGACAATTTTAAATGAGATGAAAGGCCTTCCTGTTACAATAAGATTATTGGATCCTCCTCTTCATGAATTTCTGCCAAAAGAAGAAGATCTGATACATCAATTATTTGAACTTAAGTCAAAAACAATTCAAGATAAATCAGAAATACTAGAGATAGAAAAAGTACTCAAAAGGGTGCATGAGTTGTCGGAAATAAATCCGATGCTTGGACATAGAGGGGTAAGGATGGGACTTTCATTTCCAGAAATTTATGAAACTCAGATTAGAGCGATTTGTGAAGCCACAGCCGAACTCTCTAAAGAGGACATTCATGTAGAACCACAGATTATGGTACCACAAGTTGGGATGTTAGAAGAGTTAATCAAAGTCAGAAACATCTTTGAATCAACAAAAAGGGATGTTGAACATAAACACAAAATAAAATTGAAAATTAAATTCGGAACTATGATAGAAGTTGTCCGTTCATGCTTGATCGCAGATGATATTGCAAAAATAGTTGATTTTATCAGCTTCGGTACAAATGACCTTACTCAGGCAACATTCAGTTTTAGCAGAGAGGATTCTGAAAGCAAGTTCCTTCCATTCTATTTAGAAAAGGGGATAATTACAATCAATCCATTTCAAAGCATTGATATTGGAGGGGTAGGGCGATTAATGAAAATAGCAATTGACCTAGCAAAAAGTGTCAAAAGAAATATTGAAATTGGAATTTGCGGTGAACACGGTGGCGATCCACGGTCCATTGAATTTTGTAACAATATCGGTCTAGATTATGTAAGTGCTTCATCACATAGGATACCACTTGCAATTTTGGCAGCGGCTCAATCTGCAATTAAAAAACAATAAAAATGGAAGGAGGT
>DASQWW010000059.1:0-4259 GCA_035640055.1 Nitrososphaeraceae archaeon
TTTTATGATGGTTTAAATATAAATTTAGTGTACTTGCAATACCAGAGAGTTTGATTATAAAAAATAGTGATCCATATAAGTTGAAAAAATGTGCAATATGTAAGAAGGATATTGTTCTCAATCAAAAATACTTCACATATCCTCTGTCCTTACAACAGATCTGTCTTTTTTGTAGTGAAAAAGAAATACTAAAAACTATTGAAAACTTACGTAATGATTTAAAAAAAATAAATGAAGAAATGGCTAAAAAAATTCAATAAGGATTAGAATATTATGTATATGAAAGGAGATGTCACAAGAGACCTCAGCAACAGCATCTATCAATACCTTATTCAACCCAGAGACCAGTATTAATAGTGGACAGATGTTTTTATGGGAGAAATTAGATGATGCTTGGTATGGCATTTATGGAAATCATGTCCTGAAGTTTAGTCGTTTAAAGAAGAGCAATGGAGGTGCTAATAATAGTAAAGAGAGAATATCTATCAAAAATGATGAATTTGAATTTTTCTCCGTTCCTGAGATAAAAGGATGGCAACGAATACTTTTTAGACTTGATGATGACATTGAAAAGATCTTATCAGGGTTTTCAAAGGATGCTTTTATATCTAAAGTAAGAAGAAGCTATCCCGGGCTACGTCTAATGCGTCAAGAGCCACAGCAGTGTATGCTTTCGTTCGTCTGTGCCAGTAATACAAATATTCTTGTCATACGGACGATGCTCAAGAACCTTTGTAAAAAATTTGGGTCAAAATTAAGAGTGGATGGAAAAGAATTCTTTAGCTTTCCTGATGCCCATCGTATAAATAAAGCAAGTGTTGACGAGTTGCGTTCATGTCTTCTTGGTTATAGAACAAAAGCAATTAAGGCAGTTGCACAAAGGCTTGTCTCTGGCGATCTCGACATAAAATATCTATCAAATGCTTCTTATGAGGATGCAAGGAAAGAATTAATGAAAGTATATGGTATAGGAAACAAAATTGCAGATTGTATAATGCTTTTTTCATTAGAGAAACTTGAAGCCTTTCCTATAGATGTGTGGATTACAAGAGCGCTTACTTGGCATTATAGTTGGCTACTTACTAGAATAGAAGAAGAAAATAAGAAAATAACTCCTAAAATAAGCTCAAAACAATACGAAATGCTTTCTGATGTTGTTAGAAATTACTTTGGAAAAAATTCAGGATATGCTCAACAATATCTGTTCTATCATATGAGACAAGAAGCAGCTAAAAAATGGTAAAATGATTTAACTGGGATAGAACGTTAACTTCAGACCTATAATAAATTTGATATTTAATGCAATTTTGAATAAAAACGGTTTATTTTAATTCAAGAATGAAAAATATTGGTTATATAATAATCGAGCATATGGTACCATTATTTAGCTCAGATTCATTTCACTATGATCTCTAGGAGGCGTGCTGCGGTATTGCTATGATCTTCTGTTTGAAACTCATGTTATTTTTTTACTTCTTTGTTACTTTTTTTAAATTCTTCTTCTTTCTTGTTTTATTTGTTACTGCACGTGTGATTTCTCTTTCTTGTGGTACTTGATAATCTTGTATACTTGCCGTATCTCTTAAAGATTTGACCGTATCCCGTGCAACTGATGTTGTTTCTTCTATGACATTAGCCGTGTCCTTAATAACACCACGTTGTTTCAGATCTCTTGCGGTATCATTAATTTCTTTAGCAGTATCGCGCGCTGCTATGGTAGCTTCACGGACTGCTTCTGTGAGTTCGTCTATTGCTCCACTTTGACGAATGGTCCTTACAGCTTGTCTCATTTTGGATGAAGTTTCACGAATATTCTTTGCAAGATTCTTTATAACATCAGCTGTCTGTTCAGGAGTCATTTCTTTTATGGAATCCTTTATGGAGGAAATTTTCGTTCCCCTAGTTTTGTTAACTGTAGGTGATGTTTTTGAAGTTGGCATACATTATCATTTACGTAAATATTCTATAAAAGAAGAATGCTGTTTTATCTATGCTCATATATATATGTCATTAATTTTGATCCGTAAATGGCCAAAACGTGTATCAGATATTCAAAAACCTGAAACATGTTTGATTCTGTTTTCGACTAAAATGATACTTTTCTGCATTTCAGCTTTAATTTACTAATAGCTTTAAATTATACAGCAGGTGTAAATCAATTATGGTAGCAAGTAACAATGACTATAGTTCCACTAAAGGAAGGTTCCTCTTTGCCGATCATACACTATTCGATGAAAACGAAAATTTTATTGAAACACTCAAAGCTTTTGTTTCACTATCTCTAGATATAATTAAGGTACAAAGAGAGATCAATCAGCTGCATTTGTTGTTAAATGAGGAGGGATCTGTACATAAGGAATTAATTGCAACAATTGATCATCTGAAAGGCTACGTATCAGATTCAATGCAAACTTTACATAAAAAATATGGCTCTCATGAGACGACGCTAGACAAAGTCCAATTAGAATTAAGTTCAATTAATTTGTTGTTTTCACTAAAAAACAATTTAAACAATGTCTTAACGGAGGGCAAAAGAAGATGTATTGAACAAGCTGACAAATATAACAAGTATATCCAATTGAAAATCATCAATGCTCAAAACAGTGCAGTCAGTCTTTTGCAAAGGTGGTTATCATATCGCGCTTACAGTTTTTTATCTAACTTTCAAGCTGCGACGACTTCAAAACTTGTAGATATATCTGTTGATACCGGTCACCACGAAGACAGGTATACCATTTCACTTACAATAAAAGTTGACAAAAGAGCAGATCCAAAAATCGAAACTGGGCATGTCAATTCTTCTTCTTCTTCTTCATTGTTCTCATCTTCGGTATCCTTTTCTTTTTTACTTAATACTTCAGCCCTAGAGTTTTGGAATCATGAAAGAAGAGTTTCCGATCTTGGAATAAAAAATTTGTTTATACCTATTGGCTTAAAGACTCCAAGATTTAAAAAATTAAAGAAAAAATTTACATTTATTTCTGGTGACAACACAGACTCCATTAGAAAGGAGCCAGAATTTGTAAACATTGATCGTTACCACATTGTGTCTGCAAAGCTAGATAATAAGATCTTATCTATCATGATCACAGATAATCCTTCAAGGTTAGATGAAAAACTAATAAAAATAGAATATGATTTTGACCATTTATACGAGGTTCATACTGAATCAGGTCTTGCGAGCAGCACGGATTTTTCAGATGAAAACAAACTCCCACGCATCGATTACATTGTAGGCGAAGAAGGACAGAAAAGATCAGATCTTCTTAAAATCAGAGAGGTTTTAGAATTAAGCAACATAACAACCATTATGCAGCTTGGCAAATTATTGGCTGACAAGGTAAACATTGTATTGAAGTCACTACCATCCTTACCTACCTCAAATATTATCCTAAAGGAAATGAAAGTAGATTATAGAAAAGCAATAGCGGTTGAATACAATGGTGGAATTACTAATAAGTCTCCTCATTATGATGAACAACTAGTAATGTTGTTCTTGGACTTTATCGCTTCAGTTTGTTTCTCACCTATCATAAGGAAATTAAAGCAGAAGAGCCCAGTGAAAGGAGAATTAATTCTATTACATGAATTTGATAATAGAAAAGGAGGAGAAAATACCAGAAGGGAATATGTACTTAGAACACAGGAATTAGATTCACAATTATCGTCAAGCGATCAAGGCAAAAGATTATCCAATCTGCTGGGGCTCTGTTGCACTGATGATTCTTCTGATAAGAACACATGTATAGCTATGTCTTAAAGATATTTTTCGCAAGTATTAGAGCAAAGTAAAATATAATTCAAAAATTTTATATTTACATAATTATCATATGAATACAATAAGTAAAATACTATCTATAAGCAAATAGTAATGTAAAGGATTAAGATATGCTATTAAGGCCGGTGTTTCAATGATCTCGGATCTGCCTGTAGTATTTTCATTGCTTTTATCGCTGTTTCTTCTTACATATAGTATTAGATCAATAGTCTTTTTGTATACCGCTAAGAAGACTGCAGAACAAAAAGGTTTGTTAGTGTATGATTTTTGGAATATCACAAGAAAAAACAATTATTATTTAGACAAATGTCTATCTTCTGAACACATTGGAAGAAAATATCACACAAAAAATCATCTTCAAAGAAAGAATCCACTAGTTACTGGACCTTGGAAAAAAGAGAACAAGGGAATTAATCCAGTCAGATATCCCTTTGTTTCAATTTTGATTGCTACATATAATGAAGCCTTAGTAATACACCGG
>DASQWW010000060.1:0-8906 GCA_035640055.1 Nitrososphaeraceae archaeon
TCTGCAACCTGTGAATAACTTTCAACATTTACTTCCTTTCGTTGACCTTCAACTCCTGCTTGTTCGCTTATAACTCTCCCTGTCTTTCCTTGAGGATCATCTTCTTTAGGAATCTGTTCGATATTCTCACGTTTGCTTGAATAAGATTCCATATATACTGTAATTGGTCAATATTATAATTAAGAATATCACAACATGTTGCTTATTAATTATTGACAACCTCTAGCGACGTACAAAAATGCAACAGTAGTTTATATGATGCTATGAAATAAACCAAGTAAGAGAAACTAAGTTACCTTCTTTTATCATTAGGATATCAAAGAATATAGTACTTGATGATACTATAAAGTTCACAGAGCAATCAAATTATAAAACCTAAATTCAAACAAAGCAAAATAACAATAAAAAATATGAAAATCATATTCAAAACAAAATAGAAAATAATAAAAAATACTAAAACTTAGAAGATGGAACTACAGCTAATATACTTCTGACAGTTGCTATTGTGAACCAAGCCAGTTTATTTGCTTCAGAAAGTATCATCTTTGGGACATTATTATATAACATAAAGGTCTGAACCTGATATATTTTCTATCGTAACTATGTATAAAATACTTAGTATATAATAAAATAATAATTACGCTCTTGTTACATTCAGAGAATAGACCTTTACAAATTCTGCCTGATAGTCTTTGAAACCCTCTCGAGGATAGTGAGATAATTCGCTAGTATTAGGAAAGGCAACAGTCTTTACAAATATTGCAAATCTCCCTACTTTAGTAGGTGTAATTTTTACATCTATATGATTAATTCTGTGTGAATACCATGGTCTATCATAAAATTCTATTGATGGATACTTTGCTTCAACGATCTTCTCTTGTCCTAAATAATTTGATCCAATTTTATCTCCAAGTTTGATAAATCTTGCTTTATGAACTAAATCGTTTTTTTGTATTTGTACAATACCTTCTTTACTGATATCAGTATTAGTAAGATTTGGAAAGGCTATATCAATCTCTTGGTAATCTGCAGTATCACCTTGGTTAGAACCAATTAAAGATACAGTAAATGGTTCACCAAGTGTAACCTTTGATGGAGAGATAATTATGCTATTTATAATAGGCATTGGTTTTAATGTAGACAATGAAAGGTAATATTGTGGAAAAAAGTATATTGAAAAAATGAAATAAATTATCAAAGCTCCAGTAATCACTGCAGCCAAAACAAAGAATCTCCTTTTGTTGCCAATAATAGTATGATTGGAATCTTTTATACTAAATAATATTCAGAAAGGCCATTTATGTTATCTTATTTTTAAAACATCTACAAAATCATAATTGACCTTAACAACAAGATATATTAGTAGAAAATTTCTGTAACGATGTTCGATGTTTAATTTTTATTAAGTTCCTTCATAAAGAATAACCTTTGATTTTGGGGATAGGCGTTCAATAGTCACTATATTTGTTTCTTTATCAAACATAGCCCAAGCATTTGGCTCTAATCGACCTCTGCCCTCAATTCTAAATGAAAAATCTTCAATAAATTCACGTGATTGTATTGTTATCTTTGAACCTGTTTTTGAAATATTCATTCTCTGTAATTTTCTTGTGCGATCATATAAATCTGAGAACGTTGTTTTCCAGCTAAAAGTTAACTTGTTAAGATATTCCAATATTTTCTGCCACGCTATGAACAAGTCTTTTCTAGTAATATGGGAACTCCAATCATAGAAGTAATGATGGTAGTGATTTAGAATACATATTGGCGTACGAATATAACTACAAGCTGATATTATCCTAGATAGCATGTCCAATAGCGACTCATAAGAGGATCTTGGTTTTATAATTTCCATAAATGGCAATGATAAAACGATGCCTTTACTCTTTTCAAGAATCTGTATATTAAGTGGTATGATAAATCCTGACTTTCCATATCTATGTATTATAGCTTTAGCCACAAATTGCTTAAGGAGGTTCGGTATGTATGTAGATCTAAAAAAGTCGTGAAAAATCGACTGTCCATAAACTGGAATCATTCCTAGTTCTTGTATTACCAATTCCAAGTTTCTTTTAGAGATATCATCATGTGGAGGAGTAAAAAATCTTGGCTCAATCCCAAATGTTTGTCTTATTATATTTCTGCCATATTCAATATTGGTTCTTTGTTCTTTTAAAGAAATGATGCTGCTACCACTGTCACCAAATTCTCCCCTACTATCTTTAATGGAATGTGAAAAACCATGTTGAAGTATTTCTACGGATCGATCTTGAATCTTATTTTTGATTAATTTAATTAGTCTCTCATTATTTGCAATTGAATAAAATAATTCTGTTTTTCTCATTTGTGGTGGCACACAAACATCATCTATCCCCTTTTGAAATGGGACTACAGATAGGCTAATTTTAAAACCTTCATTCCATGCTTTAGAATAAATTGATTCAAGCATATCTGATCTAGTAAAAAAATTGGTATCATCATCGCGTATTAAAATAGGCATCTTTCCATTGGGCCCTATAATAGGTTTTATTATCATAGCAAGATTTGTATTTCTCCAATATAATTGAATTGCACAGTTTTATATAAGAAATCAGTTAACATGAAAATAAAGCTATATTCTTATTACGTAGACGGCTGTGATATAATTGAAATATATAATACTTTAAACCATGTAATGTAGCAAAAAGTTGTCGACTATACTACTATCAACAATAAAGGCTAAAGCTAATACTCTTGTACTAGATACTAGTGTAACATCCAAAGACAAAGTAGTTCACACACATAGTCAGAGTCAGACATGACCAAAGTACTATAAGTTAGCCAATCTACTATAGTAGTAGAGATATTCAATATCTAGAAGAATCAAGTATGTATGTGTATGTGTGTATATATATAGTTAAAATCGACTTTTTAAAACTTTTCTGCTCAATTAATATTCTGTAGATTTGCTATTATTAGAGTCAGATTTATTACTATCATCATCTCTAATAGTATCCAAGACATATTTTAGCTGTGGGTCATCTAGAAGTTTATTCATAAATCCTCTAACAATATGCCTTGTTGTTCTGTCTGCAGCACCTTTTCCTCTGTGTTGAACATTAAGGACATACTCATAAACAAATGGCCTAATATAGAGAGAACAAACTTCATAAATCCAATTAAATAGAGATGTAGGAGTTTTGTCTGCAATCATCTGATTTCTTCTTTGTTCAAAAGCCTTTCCAATTATTCTCAAATTATAAAGATACAACTTTTTACCAGACTTTTGATCTATGCCTGTAAGTAAAAGGGAATCCCTCTTGTCATAAATTAATCCAAAAGACACATTAAATGGCATTTTGACATGTCCATCTTTGGAAGCATATTCAAATAATTCATTCATCAATAATTGTAGCAACGTATAAAAGTGTTGTACTTGTTCATGTTTTTCTTGTTGTCTTCTTCCTCTTCCTCCTTCTTCTTTTTTGTGACTGTCTTTGCCAAACATAGTTTTTCTTTATGACGATATAATAGCCAAGGTATTAAATAAATTCAATTATCCTCCAGAGAAATTATTACTACCACCACTTAATCATCACCTCTAATTCCTTAAGCTAAAAATATTGGTACATAGTATCATCTTCCAATTTTTTGTTATAACGACCAGAGATACGATCTGATCAATCAGGAATAACCATTTACCAGCACTTTTTCAACAACATCTATCAATGCCAATAACATTTAACGTAATGATATAATTGTCTTTTACTAGATATATCTATAAGATGTATGAAACATTTTTTCTCCATGTGGTTGGAAACCCCGATAGCATATAAAAGGAAAAATATTTGCCCGATCTTCTCCATCTACATGTTAGGGGCTACGTCACACAACCTAAAACTATGTTGATAAATTAATTACCTTCAATTCTCTGGTATCTGTCTCCAGAACCTGCAAGAAGATGCACTTCATTTTAGAATTCACTAGTATATAATGGCTGGCAACAGATAACTTAGCCTGTAATAGATTAAAAATTGAAATCTGATCTCCTGCCGTCTATTCCACTATTGTCAAATTCGTTTGATCCTGCGTCACTACTACTATCATCGGATACCAGACGTTGCATGTCATCAGAGTTGTTATTAATACCAATAAGAGCACTGTTATTCTCTGATAACTTACTTTCTATTGAATTCATAGCCATGCCCATGAATGACATCATGGATGTAAAGAAAATCATATTCATAATCCCTGAGAACAACATCATAGGTATCCATGCTCTATCATAGTTCATAAAAGACTGGAGGTGCGATCTATCACCATTATTATACCATTGCTGTATTTGCTGCCACTGTTGTTCTAATTCCTGTTTCTTTATATTAAGAAGTCTTATACCTGTTTCAGTTATACTGGTTTTTAATTTTCTCTTACCAAGAAACCCTTTACTCTCAGTCTTAATTATCAATCTCTGGCTGGCTAAATCATTTGTAATTAGTTCAACGTCAATCTTTTCTAACTTGGTAACCTTGGCAATCTTATCAATACTATTGGCACGTCTGTCTATTGCATCAAGTACCATGAAATGATTTGGACTTTCATTTATGTCATTATTGTAGGACATATACTATATTAAGTAGAAAATTATGTAAGTAGTACGTATACTTTGTGTTGCAAACTAATATAATAATAATTAACCGCCAATTTGAGAAAATTAATGATGTTGTGCCCTTAGTAATTTTTGCTTCTGTTTTATTTTCAAGAATATCTTGGAAAAGATCTGATACTAAGGTAGATCTACCATTTAATTACTAGATCATGTTAAATGTTGGGGTGATACAGACTATTTCTATTGACTATATTTATGCTGTATCCATACACAATCAGCTAAATATATAGAAATCTTGGATCTTCAATAAAATGACTTTCTTTCATAAGCTAATAATAGTATTATATCTTTTAAATCTCAAATTTTTTGTATTAAATTCATTATCTATTTATAGCTTATCATTTATGACCTCTTTTAAGAAAGGCTTTCATAATAGTCGAGTTAACGTTCAAAATGGTTGTCGTTTAAAAGATATTGTTAATATGCAGTCAAGTTGAACTCGAAAAATGTTAACGATTCTCAGATTCACTATAATATGGAATGTGGCTTTAAAAAGAAGAATAAGAGGAAGACAAAGACGACGCAGCTTCTTGATAGACCTTCATATGGAGCGCAGTTCTGGTCTTGAAGTATAAATGAGGGCAAGGACATGTTCTCGAAGTTCTTTCTGTTCCATAATGCCACGGTGGGCTACCGTCATTATTAAGCTACTATTTCTAACACCGCGCATTTTCATGCAAAGGTGTTCTCCTTCTGCTACGACAAGCACTCCTCTTACTCCCATTCTTATTATTTCATTAGCTATCTCTTTTGTCATTCTCTCTTGGATCTGTAGTCTACGAGCATACTTTTCAACAAGGCGGACTAATTTTGATATACCAAATACTTTATCAGACGGAATGTATGCTATACATATTTTTCCATAAAATGGAAGCATATGATGTTCACACATACTGTAAAATTGGATATCTTTAGCAATGATCGTTTCAGTTTCTTCGCTGAAACTTATATCGAGTTCAGCATTCATCCTATAGCCACTAAAAATTTCCTCATACATTTCAGCCATGCGTCTTGGAGTACCAATTAAACCCTCTCGGTCTGGATTTTCTCCTAGTTCTATTAGAAGTTGTCTTAGCAACCTTTCAATTTTTTTCTTGTTTATATGATCTTTTTTTTTCTTCTTTTTCTTCTCTTTTTCTACTGCTTCCTGCTGATACATTTTTTATTTTATTTGACTCCTATTGTTTTGTGTAGTTGTGGTATTACTCGTACATCTTGATATAATGGATAAACTATGTCATAAAATCTGAAAAGCTTATCCACTGTTGGCTCATCCATCCCATAACTTGGCTGTATTATAAACCCTGCTAGATCTACAGCCTCTATGTATGTAAAGATATTTTTCTCTACTAAATCTTTGAACTCATTAAGATCAGTTGAGTTTGTTATTACAACTTTAATATAGGTAATTTTGTGATTTTTAACGGCTGTTTTAAGGCATTCAATCTCATTGTCTAATAAGTTGCCATAATGCTTAGCATCTATAACTCCGGAATCACTCATTTTGAATTCTATTTTACAAATATCTATATATGGTAAAACCTTTGCAAATCTACCAGAATCAAAACATGCTGATTCTAGATATGTTCTTAAACCTTTATCTTTCTTGACAAACTTGGCAAGCTCAATAACTGCCTCATGCTGAACAAGAGGTTCGCCACCAGTAAAGTTAACCTTGTAAGTATTTGGTTGCAGACATTCTGTAATCAGTCCCTTGGCATCATCAATTGAATAATTATTACCGCTATCCATTTGTAAAGCATAAAGAGTATCACACCAACGACACCTTAGATGGCATCCTGCCATTCTCACAAACATTGTTTTTGTACCAAATAAGATACCCTCGCCTTCAATACTGGTGAATATTTCGCTTATCTGTATCCTATTATCGTCATCCATTAGTTGCATAACAGGTTTTATCCTCTATACGTGCTTTGTTAATTGCTCTCTTCCTATTTATACACGATTCGCATATTCCACAGTGTAAAATATGTCCACTTTTGACTTTTATCCCGTCAGAATAACAGCTCCATGTTTTGAAAATTTTATCACCCAAAATCTTATAACCTATCCTCAACAATTCAGATTTGCCTATATGGTCAACTGCTGGAGACCAGATACTAATTTTTTTCCTTAAACCTGCTCTAATTCCATCTGCTTCTGCTAGATTTAGTGCGTCAGTGATTGATCTTATGAATTCTGGACGACAATCAGGATAGTGAAAGTCATCAGCATGTGCACCATAAGCGACCATTTTGGCATTAATACTCATGGCCCATGCAGTTGCGACTGAAATAAATATTGCATTTCTAACCGGAACCACGAGAGAATAATCAAAGCTTTGAGGTAAACGCCGTTTGCCATCTGTCAGAGCATTTGTCTTACAATAGAGTTTTTTCATAAAGGCAATATTAACAATTCTATGATCCTTTGCCTTCAAAGTTCTTGCGAACCATTTTGCAAGTTGAATTTCATGCTTTCCCCGTTGCCCGTAAATAAAAGTCAGCATATAAAGTTCATATCCTTTCTCTTCTGCTAGATATGCAGCAGTACAGATAGAATCAAGACCTCCGCTTACAATACAAACTGCTGCCTCTATTTCTGAGGATGATTGAGGGCTATTATCGGATAACAAAGTTTGCAAGTAGATATATTTTGATTTGCTTTATCTAAATGTGGCGAGAATGAATAACTACATCAAATCTTTATGAAGGTTCATTGTCTATTCTTTTGCAATTAGAGCATAGATTCCTCCTGCACCATAGGCAACTGATATTAAAAGTCTGGATAATACGACTGCAATATCCTGTCTTGCAATAAACAAGGTCATATCAATCCCAGCTGCAATGGGAATTGCTGCTAGAGAAATCAGACCGACAATCATTTGTTCCTGATTATCAAGTCCACTGTGCTTTTTCATTAACAGATATGTAGAAAGATTACCTAATCCAATACCAAGCAAAATCAGGTAATGATAAAGATAAGGAAACAATCCTATTGCAGCAAAGGGACCAGCCCAGCATAAACCATTTAGAGCTTTTGCGCGGGTAGACCAATTGATACTATTTTTCATTCTACTGCGTATAGAGGAGATTACGTTACGGAATCGGCTGAAAAGTATGGCAAATGTAACACTGAAAGTTGCAAACCAAATTATAGCGTAATAATATAACGGAGCTTTATTTACAAATACAACTTCGCTCACAACTGCAGATACACCTACTGCTATAGATACAGCTATGAAAAGGAAACCAAATGCACGTCTTATTTTAATCATATGGGGGTTCTTCTGCAAGGATAGTTGTTCTTCCACAAATGATAATTTAAACTAAGGTATCTAGTTAAAACAAAAAATAGTAATGGATATAGACACCTAAATGAAGGTTGATTGGATTCAACATATCTAATAGCCTACAACTATGATTCCTTCTTTTCATTACCCACCTGGCTAGCTAGTAGGAAAGAGGAGCAAATCGAAAACCAGATGACGTGTTATATGATGGTAAGTGAGGATAATGATACTATTGATATAGTGCAAGTGGAGGTGAAGGAGGGATGTGATTATTAGTTTAATATCGTTATCTAACTAAAGCTGATACACCGTGTTTAATCGTTGCACTAGTATATTATTAGGCTAAAATATATTCAGATTTGTCGCGATTTATCTGTAGATTCCGAAAGTTACCACCTATAATACAGCAATCTTTTTACATATGTTTGTAGTACCTCTTAATACTCCTAGATCCAAAAAGTACAGAGCCACCAGCAGACTCGTCTGACTACAACTCAGTCTCCAAGTAGCTGCAACTACTTGTCTGTCCATCCATCCCTCGCTGACTGAGTTTGGTGGCTCTTGTTTTCCTTAGTGCGTCTACCGAATTTAAACCTATAACATTGTTGTAGAACAAGATCAATATTATTAATGTTCTTTTTCTTCTAACGCCTGGAATGCGACGATAACTTTGCTGAATATTAATATATTACTAGTGATATCACTAGTAATATGACTCCTTTTTTAATTGCTAGTAGAATAGGTGTGAAAGGGGCATTAATTCTTGGATTCACAGTTGCAGAGATTTTAACACATTATTGGAACTCGAAAGAAAATCCACCCAAAATTTACATTTTTGGTAGGCGAGTTCATCATGGCGAAATTGGAGCATTGCTTTCGCTCTCTTTGCTGCTTGGAAAACTTCCTATTTCTGTAGCAGGTATTCTTGCAGGCTTAGGATGTGGTTTAGTAAAAGATGATTTTGCTGAT
>DASQWW010000061.1:0-11198 GCA_035640055.1 Nitrososphaeraceae archaeon
CAGAGGTATATTCAAATTAGTGAATAAAATTAATTTTATTGGAGCGGGAGTCGCCCAGCTTGGCCAAAGGCGTAAGACTGAGGCTCTTATCCCTCAGGGGTTCGTGGGTTCAAATCCCATCTCCCGCACTTTCAGAAAAAACGAAAAAGGCTCAGAAAAACAGTTTTCTTATTAAGAAAGCTTTGGACATTCTTATTCGATTTCAAATTTGCAGAACTTCGAGTGTTTCAACCTCTAAATCCCAAAGTTGAAGCCATTGTAGCATATTAGTTCAGAGGAAAAACAATAGTACAATCTTGTATATAGTATGGAATTTAACCGAAACAATTTGAATTAATAGGAAAGCTATAATTATATTCTGACTCAACAGCATTTTCAAAAAAGCAACATCTAGAAAGAAATCATAGATCAAAGGTTTATAGTATATATTACTACCGGTTAATTATATTGAAAATAAGGCCAATAAATATCTTAAATTTGACTGAAGTAAAACCCACCAGTCTATTATAGTTTAGGCTTTATGTTATTATCTATATGCTGAACGCATCAAATACTTCCTGACAATGCAATTTTGGATTTACCTGTCGAAATATTTTAATTATTCTTCCATTTTTATCAACCAAAAAGGTCACCCTTTTTACTCCCATATATTCTCTTCCCATGAAGCTCTTTAGTCCATAAACGCCGTATTTCTTTGATACCTCATTTTCAGTATCTGAGACGAGTGGGTAGGAAATACCCATTGTTTTGCTAAAATTAGCATGTGATTCTTCATTATCTGGACTTACACCTAAAACTTCTATATCTTCATTCTGGAAGTTCTTATAGTCTTTTACAAACTCTGTTGCTTCCGCTGTGCAGCCAGGAGTAAAGTCCTTTGGATAAAAATATACTACAACTCTTTTTTTACCGCGATAATCTGATAGTTTCTTAGTAGTATTGTTGTACAAATCTTTCCAAGAAAAATCAGGTGCCAGCTGACCCTCATCTATAGGTTGCTGAATACTACTCACTTCCTTAACCATCCAATAGTGGAAGGTATAATTGATAAAAAGCTTTGCTATGTATATTATTGCTGTACCTATATGCAGTCTTTTAGTGTGAATATGATATCAGTCAAGTGGCCAGTATTATAATTGTTTTATATTAAAAAATATTTGATATGACCAAAAAGGCATAGTTTTTACATTGATTCTAATAAAATGGTTTATGATCTTCTTTAAAAATTAAGGTTGAATCTATCTATATTTCAAATTTAATAAATTAGAATATGCAGAAGGAGGAAGAGAGAGACATAGCTTCTATTTTTATCGTCAGCTTCTTGCATAAAATTATTTGAAAGCAGCAGTAAAAGCAAGAATACAAGGTAGATTTTTTCAAGACCAAATGCTTAATTCTTAAAAATTAAAATAAAGTTTCTTGCCATTTTTCCTGTTGTTAATCTATATTTAAATCATTTTTTTGTGAGACATGATATTAGACAATGAGGTATATGAGGGATATATTTTCCTAAATATGCATGGAAGGCATGCATGACATATCTAGTATCAACGCATTTTAAATCCCAATCTAAACAAATGAGATGATTGATTCTGTGTATACTAGTCTGTATGAGCTTGTCTGATTTTAATTTCATAATTTATACCTGAATTTTGCGATGCATTATTGAAATTAATTTTATCTTTTATTATTTCAATATATTCCGGATTAATCTCATATATTATCGAGTTTCGATTTAGATCTCTTGCTACTTTCATCGTAGTACCACTTCCTCCAAATGGATCAAGAACAGTATCGTTCTTGAACGTGTAGAGTTTTATCAATCTTTCTGGTAATGAATCAGGAAATGGGGCTGGATGTCCTTTTGTGGTAGAAACTGGAATATCCCACACACTCCATGAAACTTGTTTAATAAATTCCTCTGATAAGTGATCTTCGGCTTTAACATTTAACTGCATCTGACCGTCATTTTGGAAGATTAGTATGTATTCGTGCATTATGTTCAAATTGAAAAAACAAGGATATGGTTCGCTTTTTAAAAACTTAGTCACTCCTCTTTGCCAGAGTCCCTGAGTGCCTTTGGGTTTAACCCATATTATCTCCTTTTTAAAGATAAAATTAAGACCTTCCATAATTTTTACTATATCTATATTTATAGGCCTCATCATCTCGTTTGATATAGCTGTACCTACATTGATAGCTACAAACCTTCCGGGTTCAATTACTCTTTTTACTTCCTTGAGAACACTCTGAATTTGGTCAAGGTATTTTGAATATGCTTGTTTTGGTTCAAATCTGCTTTCTCCATATATTTTAAGATTCCAATATGGTGGAGATGTAACAACGAATTGAATAGAATTCGATTTGATTTCTGGCATAAAACTAGAATCACCTATTATTAGTATATGCTTGGTCAATTCAATTTGAAGTGATATACTCCTTGCTAAAAAACTGTTAACTTAATTCTCCCACATCCAAAAGCAGTGTCTTAAGCTATTTAGTAAAATACAAAATTTACTAAAATCTACTCCGATGATAAATTGGATGTCTTAGCGCATCATTATTTATCTTTAAAGACAGAGATTAAATAAATCATATTAGAGTTTATATGTCCAAAGGTATCACAAATTGTACTAGCATTTTCAAATAAAATTCCTATGAAATAAGAAAAATTAAAAATGGATCAAGATACACATAGTAGATGAAGTAGCTTATACCTCCTTTAGATAGATATAATTGGAAGAAATTATGACTTTCATTAATGACAAATATATTGGTTATAGATGATTTATTGTCCTTAATTTCAAGAGATAAAGTTACACAATATATTGAAGCTAGATATCAGTCAAGAATGACAAATCAAATCTCCTTTAGTAATGGAGAAGTTGAGACTATCAGAAACGTTGTAAATTCCGGCTGTGGAATTCGAGTTTTGGTTAATGGATGTTGGGGTTTTAGTAGTACAAATGATATGTCAAAGACTGGCATAAGACGCTCAATTTCAGAAGCAATCTCAGCAGGAAAAGTGCTTTCTGAAATAAAGAAAATTAAAGTAAAAGGACTCGCAGCCTCAAGGCTTGCTAGAGGATTATATAAAACGGATGGAAAGTGTGATCTCTACAATATAGACTTTGAACAGAAAGTAAAAGTTACAAGGGAAACAGAAGCCGAAGCTAGACATTATTCTGCGGATATTAAATCTGCATCATGTATTTATAATGAAATTTTGGATAATAAAATCATAGTCAACAGCGATGGAGCAGAAGTGCAGATTAGCGATTCTAAAGCCGAGTTTAACGTTATATCTGTGGCCCGTAGAGGAAGTAAGAATGTAACTGCATCGGAAGGAAGAGGGATAACAGGCGGATGGAAGGATTTGTTTTCAAAACGTCACTATTTAGATTATGCTATTTTAGCCTCGGAAAAAGCAACCAGGTTGCTTGACGCCAGGTATGCAATTGGAGAGAAAACAACTATTATTTTAGATCCGGGGATGGTAGGTTTGATATCACATGAGGCTATAGGTCACATGGTCGAAGCTGATTTTGTTCTAGCTGGTTCGATGGTGAAAGATAAGACGGGACAGAGAATAGCAAGTGAATTGGTTACTTTGGTAGACAGCGGACAATCAAATATTATTGGAAACGCTGCAGGAACTATTGGTGTTGATGATGAAGGAATTATTGCAGGCAAAACAATAATCATTGAAAATGGGATATTGAAATCTTTTTTGCACAATCGTGAAAGCGCATTGGTTTTTGGAACAACACCAACTGGGAATGCTCGTGCGTTTGAGTATAATGACGAACCTCTTATAAGAATGAGAAATACTTTCATCGAACCTAGAAGTGATAAAGTTGATGATATGATTAAGGAGACACGGCATGGTTTTTTGATAAAGGGTCCAAGGAATGGTCAGGCCGATGCTAACGGCGAATTCATGTTTGGCTGCCAGGAGGTATATTTGATAGAAAAGGGTGAAATAAGAAGCCTTATGATGGGTACTAGCATTTCTGGTAATGCTTTTGACGTTTTACGATCAGTGGACATGGTTGGGAACGATTTCAGCTACGATATTGGAACAGGGTACTGCGGAAAATCTCAGCCAGCAAAGGTTGACGGTGGTGGACCACATATAAGATGCACTGCAATTGTAGGAGGCTTACAATAAATGTCGCTGGAGGACATATGCAGTTTTGCAGTAAGGGAAGCTGAAAAAAAAGGAGCAGAATATGCAGAGGCATATGCAATTAGAAATAAAGAATATGAAGTTTTTATGGAAAATAACGATTTAAATCAGGCAAAGTCTGACACGACAGAGCGATTGGGAATTAGGGTATTTCTAAAACGATCAGTTGGCTTCTCATCAGTTAATATTATGTTAAGAGATCATATTATCAAAGCAATAATACGAGCAATTAAAATTGCCAAGGTAACTCCTGCAGATAAATTTAATGTAATGCCTGTAAAAAAGAATAAAGTCAAATTGCTCAAAGGCATTTATGACAAAAACGCAGAATCATTTGGATCAGCTGAGGCAAGAACAAGGGCTGCAGATTTATTACATGCAGCTAGATCTTATGATAGACGCGTAAGCGTGGATAGTGGTAATTTTGCAAGTTCAGTTATAAGCCGTTCAATTTTGAATTCGAATGGAGTAAGAGCAAAGGAGTCTATCACTTCATTTTCATGGTCAATTATGGGTATGGCAATTGATGGAAAAGAGGTTTCCAATTTTGATTTCCAATTTGGCGGTAGTCATAACATTAAAGATATCGATGTATTGCATACAGGAGAGGAATTTGCGGAAATAGTTATAAATTCATTGAGATCAAAAAAGATTGATAGCTTTAAGGGAGAAATGCTGCTTAGCCCACTTGCAGCAGCAGAATTAATACAGAATACAATAACATATTCGGTCAATTCTACTTCGATACAGAAAAAAGCAAGCAAATTTGAAGGAAAAGTGGGCTCCGTTGTATCGTCGGATTTGTTAACTCTCGAAGATGATGCTACAAATATCAAGGGTTTGGAAGCCTCAAGTTTTGACAGAGAGGGATTACCTCATCAACGTAACTTAATAATTGATAGAGGGATTTTAAAAAAATTCATATACAACAGTTATACTGCTAATAAAGACAGTACAAAGAGTACTGCTAACGCAGGAGGTCCTCCAACGTCCTCACCTATCGTATCAACCACTAACATTATTGTAAATCCAGGTAAATCAAAGTTGGAAAATTTAATTTCTGAAATTGATAAAGGTCTGATAATTAACAGATTTTCTGGAAATGTAAATCCTGTAAATGGAGATTTTTCAGGGGTGGTAAAAGCTGGACAATACGTCAGAAATGGAAATATCCAATTTGCTTTAAAGGAAGTTATGGTATCAGGAAATGTATTTGATGCGTTGCATCGCATTACGGGCATTTCAAAGGAGAGAAAGCTTTTGCAAGATTCCCTCTTGCCATCTATACGGATTGATAATATATCCTTCACTGCCGGTTAAAATATAACAAACAAATTAAATATTTTAAGTACCAAAAAAGAGTGCGTTAAATACAAGAGATTTGATATTGTACTTGTTAAATTAGACATTTAACTTTAAAGGACATCTGTCGGAAATTTGGTGATCAACTGTTTATTATTATATGTATATGACTAACGTCATGTTATGATATGATATAAATAGAACATGCCAATCGACTATCCGATGGCAAAATATGATATTGCTATTGTAGGTGGTGGTCCTGCTGGACTGTCTGCTGCATATACAGCCGCTCAATCTGTTGACAGAGTAATTTTATTCGAAAAAGATGAAGCTATTGCACACAACATTAGAACTAGTGGAGTAACGTGGATAGAAGAAGCCGAAAAACTAGGAATTTCAAAAGGGCATTATAATCCCATAAAAAACTATTCTTTCATTTCACCATGTAATCAGGTTACTATAAAAGGGGAAACTGCCAAAGCATGTGTATTAAACGTTAGAAGTGCATATCAGCAGCTCGCGTTCTTGGCTGCAGAGGCAGGCACAGAGATCATGCTAAGAAGCAATGTAACAGATATAATTATGGATTCAAAAGGGCATATTTCTGGCCTGAAGGCAAGCACTCCAAAAGGAAATATTATGATAGATTGTACTCTTATAATAGATGCTAGCGGCTTTAATACTTCTATTGCACGCCGCCTTGGAGTAGTTAAGGACTGGAAACGCTACGGGATTGGGGCTGAATATGAGTGCTACTGTGAAAAAAATGTGGACGATGAAACATGGATAATTATGGTAGGACAGCAATATTCCCATGCTGGATATGCCTGGGTTTTTCCATTGTCAAAGAATAGAGTAAGAATAGGTGTTGGTATTGGTAGGCCGGAATCTAATGCAGACCCCCTACATAAATTACATTCAATAATGGAGAAGAAATTGAAGCCGTTAGACAATATGGGAAAGATCCAGCCAGTTGAGCTTCATTATGGCTTTATTCCAAACGAAGGACTCAGAGAATGTATTATTTCTGATGGACTTATGTTGGTTGGAGATTCAGCTGGACAGGCTAATCCTGTTGTGTTGGAAGGTATACGATACGCTATAGAATTCGGCAGGTTGGCTGGAGAAATTGGGGCAAAGTCTGTGTCTCGAAGTTCAGATAAAAAATCCCTCTTCGAGTACCAGCAGATCTGTAAAAGCAGATTGGAATCAAAAATATCCTCCGCACTTAAAGTTCAGACCAGATGGATTGCTCTCTCAGATGATGAGTGGGATGAAGAGATCGAGATTTTAAGAAATATGACACTAGACGAATTTTTGGATTTTATAAAGGGCGAATTTACAGCCCGCAAAATGATGAAGCTTGCTCTAAACCACCCAAAACTTGCAGCTAGACAACTCTTTGACATGGTTTTGAGGCGCTGAAGGAAGATTTTTATATCATAGAAGGCCAGCAACGTATAATTTGCCTGGAGAAACCGTTGCCCAATTTACTCCAATTCTATATATGCTCGGCTTTGGAGTAATAGCTTCGGTACCTGCATTAATCCTATCTAGGCTGCTGTCGCCACAGCGTAGATATAATCCTGTCAAATTCTTGCCAATGGAATGTGGTCAGGTACCAACTGGCGAAGGTCGTTCTCATTTTATGATGCAATATTATGCCTATATTCTAATGTTCGTAGTATTTGATGTAATGTCTATTTTCCTTTATTCCTGGGGCGTATCTCTTTTCTCAATTTCAAGGGCTGCAACCCTTCCAATCATAGGATTCTTGGGAATATTATTTGCTGCAATGGGTTACGCGTTGTATTTAGCCGGAAAAAAAGGCATATGGTAATCTTAAGTATGGAAAAGTTACTAAGAAATATTAAATACATAAACTGCAAACTCATAGATGGGAGAAGCAGATGATCAAGGACCTAGTTAATCCTACGAACTTCAATATCATGGTAAGTAAGGTCAGCGATGTATTGGTGAGGGCTCTTGACAAACCATTAGGCTATGCGATAAACTGGGGCAGGATCTGGTCTTTATGGCCTGTACATCTTGAGACTGCTTGTTGCAGTGTTGAATTTGGGGCAGCCTCAGGTCCAAGGTATGATGTTGAAAGGTTTGGAATTATTGAAGCATTCGGTTCTCTCCGACAATGTGACCTAATTGTTGTGCAAGGTACTGTTAACAGAAAGATGGCTCCACGACTTAGGATGGTCTACGATCAGATGCCTGAACCAAAGTATGTAATTGCAATGGGTGCATGTGCAATTACTGGAGGGTTGTATGTAGACTCCTATAATGTACTGCCAGGAGTTGATGGTATTATACCTGTGGATGTCTACGTCCCTGGCTGTCCTCCTAGGCCCGAAACCTTAATCCAAGGAACAATATTGCTTCAAGAAAAGATTAAAAGGTCAAAGATAAAGTAATATGCAAAGATAAATTAATATGAATCAAGGTTCGAAAGATGCACT
Source organism: Nitrososphaeraceae archaeon (assembly GCA_035640055.1). Classification (GTDB taxonomy): domain Archaea; phylum Thermoproteota; class Nitrososphaeria; order Nitrososphaerales; family Nitrososphaeraceae; genus DASQWW01. The sequence goes on from DASQWW010000061.1 coordinate 7,963, forward strand.
TCCTGCAGGTTCCTCAAGTTCTTCTGAACCATCAACCTCAGTGAAACCCAAACCTACTACAGTTCCTGCTACTAAAGAAGGTACAAAGAAGGAAGTACCAGCCCCTCCACCTTTCGAAAAGGAACTTGTTGACAAGATAACATCTCAATACGGAGATAAAGTCAAAGTAGTTTACATCAAACCACTACGAATGAAAATCCTTGTGAGTCCACAAGACATAATTGAAGTTGCAACTTTTCTTCGTGACAATTTAGGTTTTGATCATGCTGAATCTGTAGCGGGGACTGACTATCCAAAGGATAACGAAATTGAAGTTAATTACCATTTAGGTTCATATACAAAAGATAATTTAGCTGCACATATCATTGTTTTGACAACACGAACGAATCGAGACGATGCCCAATTACCAACGTTAATTAATGTATATAGAAGTGTAGAATACCACGAAAGAGAAACCTTTGAAATGCTAGGAGTATACTTTAACGGTCACCCGCGCAATGAGCGCTTTTTATTACCAGAGGACTGGGCCGATATGCCTCCCCTGAGGAAAGAATTTAGAATCAAAGGAAGATAAAATAAATAATAACATTAATTGGTGAAATAAAAATATGGCAAAAAACATTGACGGACAAATTGACGAGTCAAAAAAGTTAGGATTGGAGATAGTAAGAGAATCAGCAGATGAAGATCGTTTAATGACATTAAGTGTAGGACCACAGCATCCAGGTTCTGGCCATTTTAGATTCACGGTTACAGTTGATGGAGATTATATTGTTCATTGTGACCCTGATCCAGGGTATGTACATCGGGGCGAAGAGAAAATGTGTGAATACCGTAATTTTATACAAAATATACCGCATCTAGAACGCCCTGTTATTCATGATTCTGCTAACATTACTTATTCTTACAGTCTGGCAGTTGAAGAGCTGGCTGGGATCGAAGTCCCTAGGAGAGGCCAGTTCATAAGAGCAATTACATCAGAACTTGATCGTCAAGTCTATACTCTATACTGGCTCGGAATTTATGGAATCTTTCTTGGGCATTCTACGATGTTCATGTGGCCAATAGGAGATAGAGAGTTATTCATTGATCTTTTAGACTCCTTAACTGGTGCAAGAGTAACGCATGCTTTTAACATACCTGGCGGCGTTAGAAATGATCTTCCTGTCGGCTTTAAAGAAAGATGTCTTAGGCATATTACTTATTTTGAAAAAAGGCTAAAAGAATATGAGGACATTTTCTATAATAACCCGCTTTTTAGGCAAAGGACAGAGGGTGTAGGTATACTAACAAAGCAAGATGCAATTAAACTAGGTGTAACAGGATCTGTATTACGTGCCTCTGGAGTTCCATATGATATACGCAAAGCTGAGCCTTACGATATTTATAATGAGATTGACTTCAATGTTCAATACATGAAAACTGGTGATTCATTTGCAAGGTCCTATGTTCCCCTTTTGGATATGAAAGAATCATGCCATATTATGCGACAGCTGCTTGACAAGATGCCCGAGTCCGGAGAAGTTAGAGCAAAGTTACAACCAAATCCAAAAGGACCAGCAGGTGAAGCCTACAGAAGAGTAGAATCTGGTAGAGGTGCTCTTGGTTATTATATCATAAGTGATGGTACTCCAAAACCTTACAGAGTCAAGATCTCGGTGGGCTCCTTTAGAAATATGATAGCACTAGCTCATCTACTTGTCGGTGGTAAATTAGCAGACATGCCTTCTATTTATTGGTCTTTGAATTATTGGCCAGTGGAGGCTGACAGATAATAAGATGGCAACAGCGCCAGAAGAATTTCGCTTCGGCAATTTTGTTGCCAGTATTGTTTGGCTTCTTTTAATAATTCTAGTTGTAGTCACTCTTGTCGGTTTACCAATTATCTTTATAATTCTATTTTACGTACCATTGCCTCCGGTGAACGGACAGGTTCTCACACCATACTTGTTTCTTTCTATGATGGTGGATCCTACTCGTACCCTGCCAATTATCAAATTCTTGATACATACAGACCTATTTAGAGTAATAGTCTTCCCTGGTTTCACATATGCAGCCTTACTTGCAGCGGTTACTATCTTTGTCGAGCGTAAATTCTTAGCTAAAATGCAACTAAGGGTTGGTCCACTTTATGCTGGGAAGGTTGAAGGAATTTTACAATTAGCTGCTGACGGTTTGAAACTAATAGCCAAAGAGATTATTATTCCCTCAGGAGCTGACAAGCTAATTTTCTGGTCAGCACCAATTGCATTTGTTGCAGCAGCAGCAGCCGTTACCGCACTAATACCCGTGGCGCCTGGCTGGATCGTAGCAAACAGTAATGTTGGTCTTATTGCCGTCTTTGCAATTATAGGATTCTTCCCTTTAATTGCATTGTTGTTTTCGTGGGCCAGCAATAGCAAATATCCATTCATTGGTGGATTACGGGCATTACATCAAATGATAGCTTTTGAAATTCCCTTCTTTCTTTCAGGACTTTCTGTTGTGATTTTGGCTGGTTCGCTTAATCTTACAGAGATTGTGAATACACAGCAGCCATTCTGGTTTATTTTATTCCTTCCAATTAGTGCATTTGTATTCTTCATCTCCTCATTAGCAGAACTTGAAAGAATTCCTTTTGACTTACCGGAAGCAGAAAGTGAAATCGTCGCAGGTTGGCTTACTGAAACCTCAGGGATGATCTATGGCCTAATCCAATTAGGCTCATATGTAAAAACATATGCATTATCAGCACTCTTTGTAGTATTATTTCTTGGTGGTTGGGCTGGACCCCAAATCTTTCCACAACATCTTGGAGCTAGTGGAGGGATACCTCTTTATCAATTGTTAACACTTCAAGGTTTTTACAATCCCGCTACTGTCAACTCAATTTTTTGGTTTACATTAAAAACCTTTGGTATAATAATGCTTATGTTATTTCCAAGAGGTATCAATCCAAGAATTAGAATAGATATCCTCCTTCATACAGGTTGGTATAAGCTAATAGTCTTGTCGTTCATAAATATCTTTATAGCCTTAGCCTTAATTTATACAGGCATATTAGGCCCAGGAGGAGTTTTAACAAGATAATGACATCTTCTTCATCATCATCGGCGAGTGGAATGATCAAGGCTATGGAATCAGGTGCAAAGCACCTTATTATAAAAAGATTTACTTTACGCTACCCTGAACACAAGCTCAAATTCGTTGGGGATGGTTATCAATTCGATCCTAAACGTGGAGTTGGTATTGCTGGA
>DASQWW010000062.1:0-15316 GCA_035640055.1 Nitrososphaeraceae archaeon
AATAGGATTCATTCTCACATCTGGCTCCTTTCTTGAAGCTATTGCCTGGATTGCCTGTGCTAAAGATATCTTATCTGATGTTCCGGTAATAGTAAAGATGTTTGAAGACATATTTTGAGCTTTGAATGGCGCTACACGATATCCCTTATTAGTAAAAATTCTGCAGAGGCCAGTAACGAGTGTACTCTTGCCTGAGCCAGACGATGTCCCTTGAATCATCAACAGTTTTGCACTCATCTATCAATTGACTCCAAAGCATCAAGCAGGAGCAAATTTTCTTTATGTGTCTTTACAGATACTCGAATATATTCACTACCCATACCGGTAAATGTACTACAATCTCTTACAAGTACTCCACTTCTTAATAAGATAGTATCTCTTATTTCCGTAGAGTTTTTATTTTTCAAATGAATCAAAAAGTAGTTCACATTAGATTTACAAGGCATAAATGAATGCATCTTATTTATTTTATACTGCATAAACTTGCGTTCTTTTTTTATTATTGCTCTTGCCTTTGACAAATGCGTCAGATCCTTCAAAGCAACAATTCCTGCCATTTGCGCCATTCCATTTACATTCCAAGATATTTGTTTGGTGTACAACTCCTTCACAAGCTTAGGATGGCTTATACTATAGCCAACACGCAGACCAGCAAGACCAAAAGATTTTGTTAACGATCGTATAATTACTAGATTATCAACTTCTTTAATTCTATCAATCATTGTATGTCGAGCAGGTCCATCATCAATAAGCTCAATAAAGCATTCATCGATTAAAATTTTTGTAGAACTATCAATGCCTTCAATTATTTTTTTCAAGGATTTATCAGAAAGTAATCCAGTTGGATTATTCGGATTACATAGAAATACGGCGTCAGAATTTTTTGCTTTTTCAATAATATGTTCTGTGTCTAAAGTTAAATCAGTCTTTAATGGAATAAATACAATATTAGCATGCATACGCTTTGATGCAAGCTCATATTCACAGAAAGTTGGGGCAGGGATAATTACTTTATTGCGTATAAATGCTCGAGCAAAGTTATGAATTATTTCAGTGGCTCCATTCCCTACAGTAATCCACTCTAAATTCAAATCAATGTTCAAATATTCTGTCAGGCTTTTTTTCAGATCTCTGCATTCCGGATCAGGATACGTGGAAGAAAGTAAATTTGTACTTTTCTGAAGTGACTTAAGGACCTTTTTAGAAACCCCAAGAGGATTGATACTTGAACTAAAATCAATTTTGACTAGGCTAGGGTTAACTGAATAGATTCCACCATGTGAACAAGTACTTGATACTGTTATTTCTCCATCACCATATCACTTACTTTTGCATTTATTGTCTCTCAGCAATAAAACTATATTTAGAATGTTTATTCTATGATTAGTTGCCCAAATTTGAGATCATTGTCTCTGAAAACGATTATTAATTGCATAGCAACTAGTGCCATCGTATGTTAAAAGTTGCCCTCATCGGAGCTACAGGTGCTGTCGGACAAGAATTTGTAGTAGCTCTAAATAAACATCCATGGTTCGAATTAATGCAAATAGCATCATCTGAGAGATCTGCAGGCAAAAAATATATCGATGCCCTACGTGATGTAAACTCAGGACTCCTAAGATGGCACAATAAAGAACAAATTCCAGAATATGTACGGGAAATGGTCCTAAGTAAGGTTGAAGAGATAGATCCAAAAAAAATCGATCTAATCTTTACTGCATTAGAATCGGATGACGCCAAAGTTATTGAACCGAACTTTGCACGATTGTTACCAGTCATCAGTACTGCTGCAGCATTTAGATATGAAAATGATGTTCCAATATTGATTCCTGGTGTAAATGACGATCATGCAGAATTACTTAACATTCAGAAAAAGAATAGAGGCTGGAAGGGTTTCATTGCTCCACTACCAAATTGTACTACAACAGGTTTGACAATTACTCTAAAGCCAATTATGAACGAATTTGGAATTGAGACTGTTTTCATGACATCTATGCAGGCATTGTCAGGTGCTGGAAGGTCTCCCGGTGTTATTGCTCTAGATATCATGGACAATATAATTCCATATATTCCAAAAGAAGAGGAAAAAGTTCAAGTAGAGACAAAGAAGATTCTAGGTAATTTAAATGCCAAATCAATAATTCCAGCTCCAATCAAAGTAAGTTGCACATGTACTAGGGTCCCAGTTTTAGATGGTCATACGGAAACTGTCTTTGTTGGAACGAAGAAGCCAGCTGAACCAGAGGAGATAAAGGATGAAATGTTAAAGTTCTCAGAATCTATAACAGTCAAAAAATTGCCAACAGCTCCAAAAGACTATATCATTGTTCATGATGACCCAACAAGACCGCAACCACGTATAGATAGAGAGATCAACGACGGAATGACAACAGCTGTGGGAAGATTGAGAAAGGATACGGTTTTTGATAACGGTGTGAAATATATCTTGCTATCCCATAATGAAAAAATGGGTTCTGCAAAGGGAGGAGTACTACTTGCAGAATTATTAAACGATAAAGACTTTCTTTAATCTCCTTTATTATTCTTAAAAAATACAATTAAATTTGAAATTAATACGTTTATTAAGCTCTAAACTAGAGATATAATAGGTTATTTAAATGGGAAGAATAGATGATTTAGATCTGAAAATTTTAAGTGAACTTGCTAAAGATGCGAGTATTTCTGTACCGAAGCTTTCAAAAAGAATCAATATCAATGCTTCCGTTGTATATAGCAGAATAAAACGGCTTATGAAGAGAGGTCTTATTAAGAAATTCACAATCGTAATTAATGATGAGGCGCTTGGCTTCAATGTAAAAGCACTTACAGGAATCAATATGGATTCTAAATTGAGAGATAATGTTTTGAATGAACTATTTAAAATTCCAGAAGTCCGTGAAGTAGCAGAGGTAACGGGCAGGTTTGACGTTTTGGTAACCATGAATTCACGCTCACTTGATGAGATGCATCAGCTGATCTCTGAAAAGATAGGTCGTGTAGAAGGAGTTCAAAAGACAGAAACTTTCATCGAGATGAGGAAGACAGCTCGAGAAATAATCTATCCTACAACTTCCATATCTAAGTAACCCATTTTATTATTGAAGATATAATATAAATAACTAGATATTACCTTATAACTGATTTAAAAAAGGAAGAGTGGTATCCAAATCTTGATTCCACAAATGATGACAGTAGGCAACCGGGTCAAAAATTATTATGAACTTACAAAACCGAAGATCTGGTATTTACTAGTTTTTACTGCTTTTGGTAGCGCGCTTACTGCATCCTTATTGTTTGATATCTCCATTAAACCTCTGACGTGGATTCTGCTTATTGGTGGAGTCGCGACAGGATCGGCTGCAGCTGATGCCCTAACAGGTTATAATGACCGTGATATTGACGCAATCATGCACAGAACTAAGGAAAGACCCATCCCCTCAGGAAGAATTTCTCCTAGGAATGCACTTGTATTTGGCTTGATCTTGGCTACAATTTCGCTAGTATTTGCATGGTTTATCAACATATGGGTTCTTTCCCTAATGGCTTTTGGATTATTTGATAATATCATAGTATACAGCAAATGGCTGAAGCGAAGAAGTCAGATGAATATTATTTTAGGAGGATTTTCGGGTGGTATACCTGCACTTATAGGTTATGTTGCAGTAACAATGCAAAATATTGAGATTGGTCTAATTATTGCAGGTTTAGTTTTCTTGTGGATTCCAACCCATATCTGGAGTCTTGCCTTGCATGTCAAAAAGGATTACACAAACGCAGGCATTCCTATGCTGCCAGTAGTTTCTAGCGAAAAGAAATCAGTCCAAGTTATTGCAGGAACAACTCTAATGATGGTTGTATTCAGCATTATTCCATTCTTATTAGGCCAGTTTGGATTGTTCTATTTAATCACTGCTAGTGTTTTTGGTGCAGCAATGATAGCTATGTCAACATGGTTGTTAGTAAAGCCTAGTGAGAAAGCATCTTGGGCTGTGTTCAAATTTTCTAGCCCATATTTGACTGCACTCTTTATTGCATTTATAATTGATGCATTTTATCATTGATTAATTAATATATGTTTAAAACTTTCTCGCATTCATAAAGTATTCTTGCAATAACGGTATGTGTTTCTAATCTAATTTCTCCAATAGAATATGAACAATTGAATAACTTGCTTGTACTATCAGAGAAGTGACCTTTTGGAAAGCCCCCTATCACAAATACACAATGATGATTATTATTTTTTCTAACGTTTTTTGAAACTACTTTTTCTGCCGTACTTTTAAGCCCCACACTGGAAAGACCTATTAATTTATTAGGCCTAACTATACTTTTTATCAGATGTTCGAATGTAATGTTCTCTTGTAATTCTAAGAGAACATTATTGTCTTCATCAATTTTTACAATCTTATCCCTGAACAATTTTATCATTAAACCTTCGAAACGGAAAAATGACTTTGGTATTCGCAGATTATCGCCAATGAAAATTACTTTATCATTTATAGTATGGACATAAACCTTCAGCATACATTTGAGGAATAAAGGTGTCGATAATGCCTCCATTAAGGCAAAATGGATAATATCTGGTCTTCCTCGTTTCCAGCCTAACTCCAGCTTACTGTGCATAATTGCAGCATGATGATAACTTCTATCTAATAGAATTTCCTTTGGTTTTTTACCAAGCCTTTGAGCATGATTTTTGACTGCATGATGATTCATAATTTCGCCTGGTATTGTTTCCAATGCAGATTCAGCTATGACTAATGATACTAATGCTGACAATGTAAATATAGTAAAAGAGCTGTAACATATTCACTTTACTCACAGCATCTATTTTGCAAGCATCTTAGTCTTCTTTGCATGGATTAATTTTTGTAGTTCTTTAGTGCAGAAATCTAACTCTTGTTGTGCCTCCTTTTCATTTCCTTTGTTAACTATGATTTCTCCTGGTCCAAACTTTGCGTCATTAATTGTAATGGGTATCTTTACATGTAGTATTTCAGCGATGAATTCAAAAATATATGGATAAGTCGAATTGTTTATATAAACATAGGTTGTCGTTTCATTGCTAACAACACTTTCTTTCTTTATTGGAAATACAAAGTCTGGGGATGATATAGAATCAATAATTCTGACTGCAATATTTCTTAATTCGCATTCTAATTTTTTATATTGCTTTAATTCAAGATATTTCTGTGCAATATGTTCTAATTCACCAAAATTAATCATATAGTCTAAACGTAATTAGTCTTACAAGTTAATTACAGTATTCACTTGAGAAATAGGTAAGAAAGAGTACATTATGTAACACGATATAACAATAAAGCTTATGTTACAATTTGTCATTTCATATTATTGCTTATATATATAATGAGAAAGCAAGCTGCAAAGGAAATTGCAAAGGAGAGGATCAAACTTTTAATAGCAAACGCTTTACACGAAGTGGAAGATGACGATGAGAAGCTTGTCGACGATCAGATAAGAATTGCAAAAAAAATCTCTATGCGTCTACGGGTGAGACTTCCTTATGAAGTTCGCCAACTCTATTGTAAGAGATGTAAACATTTTATTTACCCAGGAAAGAGTTCTAGAATAAGAATAGGGAGATCAAGGATGAAGGCTATAAGAATTACTTGCTTAAAATGTGGACATGTATACCGCAAAGTCCTACCTTCTTAAAATACATTGTATAATACAAAATAGCAATGACATCTACAAAAATTCCTGTTATAAATAATGGGAGTAAGGATTTATAAGGGATCTGCAGCGTGATCACTTAGTAATTATGGCCAAGGCTTATGATATTCCAGCTGATAAACTTGTTACCAGGTTGACTGAACATCTGAGGAAAGAGAAGAAAATTGAACCTCCAACCTGGGTAGCGTTTGTCAAGACTGGTGCCCATACTGAAAAAATTCCGCAGAACAGGGATTGGTGGTATATTAGATGTGCTTCTCTATTAAGAAAAGTTTACATTCACGGTCCTATCAGTATCTCAGACTTGAAGAGTGAATATGGTGGTAAGAAACAGAACGGCTACATGTTGGCTCATCATAAAGACTCAGGTGGAGCGATTGTTCGCAAGGCTTTACAGCAACTTGAAGCAGCAGGTTATCTTGTTAAGAAAAGTAAGGGTAGATTGATCTCAGACAATGGTATGAAAAAGATCGATAGACTAGCTACTGAAATTCATAAAGAAATTATCAAGACTATGCCAGAGCTACAGCGATATGCTTAAGTTTTCCTTTTAAAGGAAGATGAAGAAAAGTTATGTCTGTCCCTCAACCGCAACAACCAAATGATGAGGAAGCTAAGAGGCGTGAAGCAGAGACGGCAGCCATGCGACAACGTGCTTTAATGGTTCTTTTAGATCTCCCTGCTCGCCAAAGGTTGATGAATATTAGAATGGTTAAACCAGAACTTGCGACGGCAGTAGAAAATTATCTGATAAATGCAGCCTCAACGGGGAGACTGAATAGACCGCTGACGGATGAGGAATTAAAACAAATTTTATTAAGTTTACAGCAGCCAAAGAAGGATTTCAAAATAAATAGACGTTAGCTAAAAATTATTGCTATTTTTGTCGATAGCTTATTTTAAGCAATTTCTATATCTCATTAATAACATCTGATATAGCTAAAGATGTTGATTTAATAATTAGATCTAGTTAACTATATTAAGGCTCAATATTGCTTTCAATTTATGAAGGCAGCCGTATTTCGGGAATATAATAAAGATCCTGCAAAAATTGTGAAGATCGAAGATATCGACATCCCAAAGTTGAAACCTAATGAAGTTATGATAAAAGTGGAAGCTGCAGCATACAATTATAACGACCTTTGGGCTATTTGGGGTGATCCAGTTAAGACTCCATTGCCACATATTTCTGGCAGCGATGTAGCTGGGACTCTGGTAGAGGTTGGCGAAGATGTTGCAAAATTCAAGGTAGGGGACAGAGTTGTTTCACATTCAAACCTAAGCTGCAGAGTATGCGATATGTGCACATCTGGTAGAGAATATGATTGTAATGATAGATTGATTTGGGGATTTCAGACTGGTCCGCTTTGGGGTGGTTTTGGTCAATATACTCATCTACCAGAAGTGAATATTGTCAAAATACCAGATAGTATGTCATTTGATGATGCAGCTGCAGTATCAATGGTAGGTATGACCTCATGGCATATGTTAGTAGGTAGAGCCAAGATAAAACCAGGTCAAACAGTCCTAATTATGGGGGGAACTAGCGGTGTAGGCATGTCAGGAATTCAGATTGCAAAATTATATAACTGTACAGTCATCGCCACTGCAGGTAACAAAGAGAAGATGGATAAATGTTTAGAGATAGGTGCAGATCATGTTGTTAACCACAGAGATGCTGACTGGTACAAAAAGGTAAGAGAGATTACTAAGAAACAAGGAGTAGACGTCATCTTTGAACATATTGGCAAGGCAACATTTCCTCAAGAAGTTGCACTTTTGAAAATGGGCGGAACTCTTGTTGCAACAGGTGCAACCACCGGTTATGATTCCACTATTGACTTGAGATATCTCTTCTTCAAGGGGACAAATTTACTTGGTTCTACACAAGGGACTAAGGCTGAACTAGAAGAAGTAATTTATTGGACAAGTAAAGGCAAGATAAAGCCTCTTATTCATACAATTCTACCATTTAGTGACATGGTAAAAGGCCATATAATGATGGCTAAGGCTGAGCAGATCGGAAAGATCCTCACTACTCCACAGAAACTCTAATTTTTCTTCTCTTTTCTTCATGTTGATGATGTTTAGAACTCTAATGTTTGTCCCTAGCAATAGCAGGCGGTTTATTGATAAATCTAAGACACTGAACGCGGATATTATATGCTTTGATCTAGAGGATTCTGTCCCTGTAAATGAAAAAGCTGCTGCACGACAAATGATTATAGAAACACTGACACGACGGTCAGAATACAAAACAATAAGCATCTGCGTCAGAATAAATTCAGTTGAATCAGGTATGGCCTTTTTAGATCTAAAAACAATAGTCAAGGAGGGAATTGATGGCATTGTTGTACCAAAGGTAAATAGTGGAAACGAAGTTGCTAAGATCATAGATTTTATTTCTACCCTTGAGCGCGAAAGAGGAATTGAAAAGAACAGCATTAAATTACTACCTTCTATTGAAACTGCAAAAGGTGTGGTTAACGCTTATTCTATAGCAAATGCTGATCAAAGAATAAATGCACTAGTCTTTGGAGTTTTTGATTTCCTCCATGATATGCATGTCGATTATACTGAAGATGGAATAGAATATGCGTATGCACGTGCAAAAATCCCTGTTGATGCAAGAGCTGCAGGAATTGCAGCTATTGACGCCATTTGGCAAAAAGTAGAAGATATAGTTGGATTAAAAAAGGACACTATAGTTGCAAAGAGATTGGGCTATTCAGGCAAGAGCATAGTTCATCCTAATCAGATACAACCGGTCCACAAGATTTTCCTGCCAAACAAAAATGAAATCGAATGGGCTAAGAAAGTAGTAGAAGTACTAAGAGAGGCAATGGAAAAAGGAAGTGGAAGAGGTGCACTTAATCTTGAAGGAAAAATGATTGATGCTGTACATTACAAACAGGCAAAGGCAATCTTAGATGCGATAAATAATGGTAACAATAATAATAATCCATAACATTATGGTTTCTATAAAATAATCTCCTTTATGGTCCAAAAAATGAATGATAACATAACAAATGAGTGCACCCTAGCTAATCGAACAGTAGTGATTAAAAAAAGCAGATGTTATAAATACATTGTCTGTTTGATTAAATTGATAAAGAGCACATCTTCTGTCTAATGTGTGCAATATACAGTCGTGTGTATTTTTAACAGTCAACCATATTTATATACATATATATAATCAAAGCTCATCCATTCCAAATTTATGGTAACACTGATTGCACTTAAACTTCTCTCTCCCTGGATTGCCAGAGACAACCTCAAGCTGGCTTTTTGTTTTACATCTTGGACATTTGCCATATATTGTCTTCTTAGGCAATGTGACCTTTATTTAACAAACAGTCTATTAAGAACTTCTATGCAATTCTGGATGTGGAGTTCATAGACTGGTTTCCTTATTATCAGAACATCAGACAACAATTCGGATATAGTACAGAAAAGGATCAGGAAGCAGCAAATATACTATCTACTATGATAAAGAGAAAGGCTCTAGATAGAAAAGTATTGAAGAAAAAAATTACAGGAAGGCAGGTAATGGTTATAGGTGCGGGACCTAGCTTAGACAATAATATTAAATTTATAAAAAAAGATCGAAAATTTGTTAAGATAGCCGCTGATGGTGCAGTCCAAGCTCTAATTGAAAACAAGATTAAACCAGATATTGTTGTTACAGATTTGGATGGTGATCTAGATTTTTTACAAAAAGCAGAGAAGATCGGGGCAATTATGGTAGTTCATGCTCATGGAGATAATGTTAAAATATTGAAAAAGATTGTACCAAAATTTAGACGCCTTATTGGTTCTACACAAGTAATGCCGGTTCAAAATGTTTATAATTTTGGTGGATTTACCGACGGTGACAGATGTGTATTTTTGGCAGAGGAATTTGGGGCCAAAGAAATTATTCTTATAGGAATGGACTTTGGCTTACATATAGGCAAGTATTCAAAAAAAGTAACAAAAAATATTGAATTAAAGAAGGAGAAAATGAAAACTGGAAGACAACTGCTAACAATGCTTGCTAAACGGTCCCGTTCTCAGCTATTCGACACATCTAAAAAACCGATTAAAGGATTCACTCCACTTTATAACCAATATAATTAGTTATAGTATTATTTTAGTTATATAGAAAAACAGATTGGAATTCAGACAATCCAATTTTATTGTAGAAACAATATTGCCTAGTTTTTCAACTAGCAGTTTGTGTGGTAAAATTACTATGATAGTAAGGGTGATTTACCAAGTTTGAACAAATAGAAACATGAATAAATAATCAATAACCGAGTACTACATAGTCGTCCTTCTCCAAGCTGAAAAACTATTATACCGTTTACGCCAAAGATGCCTTATAATGTCAAATTATTCTGAAGATGATGTCAGACGGGCTGCCGAAATACGCGAATGGCTCATCAAATTGATTTCTGATAAACAAGAAGAAATAGAAAAATTACGTATTATGCTTTCGCTTATTGATAATCTATTGAAGCAGAGTAGTTTTAGAGCTGCTTCTAATATTGGGGCTTCCATTACTCTATCATCAACTATACATACTCCTGCTGCTTCTCCCCAGAATTCAGCCTTATCCAAGCAGAAAGCAACAACAGCTACTACTATGACAGAACCTACTTCTCTCCAGAATCAAGAACACCAACAACAGCAGAATACAGTAGAATTTAAAGAAGTTAGACCGTTGAAACGTGTTAAAGATAACTTATTGCTAGCAAATGCAGAATTATCGCATAACTCAATTGAAATTGTCCCTGTTGAAGGAGTTAATCTCAACGTTAATACTACACCGTTCAAGTCATTCTTTTTAAACAGAATTTTGGAAGGAATGAAAACGAAAGATGAAGAGAAAATAGGTCAAGGTCAAATCAAGGAATCGGAATCATTGAATTATCAAGTAGAAGAAGATAATAACGGTTTAATTAAGAGGATTATAATAAACAATTACAGAGAAAGAGAACGACTTAATGAGATATTTAATACATCCACATGGGTATTTACAAGGATGATAGAAAAAAGCGACAGATAATGTGACATGGATAAAATAGTGGTGCTGGATTTCGGCTCTCAGTATAGCCACTTAATATGTAGACGTATACGTGAAGCAAATGTATATTGCGAACTCCTACCATACAATACCGCATCCGAATTACTTGAGGAGATCCATCCGAAGGGAATAATTTTGTCTGGTGGTCCTGCAAGTATTTATTCAAAGGATTCACCAAAACCTGACAAGAAAATTTTTGACATTGGGGTTCCAATTTTAGGAATTTGCTATGGGCATCAGGTCATAGTAGATAATTTTGGAGGCATGGTCAAAAGAGCAAATAGCAGAGAATACGGTCGAGCCGATCTGATTATTGATGATAAATCTGGTCTATTTGATGGTATAGATAACAAAATAAAATGCTGGATGAGTCATGGCGATGCTGCAGAAAAGATGCCAGAAGGATTCAAGATTTTAGCTCATACAATAAATTCATCTTCAGCTGCCATTGGAAATCATAAAAGGAAATTCTATGGAATCCAATTTCATCCGGAGGTGGTCAATACAGAAAAAGGAACTGAGATTTTGAATAACTTTTCCAAGAAGATCGGCGGAGCGAAACCTGATTGGAATATGGAAAGTTTTATAGAAGTGACCATAAAAGATATTCAAAAACAGATAGGAAATGAGAAAGTTCTCTGTGCAGTAAGTGGCGGAATTGATTCAACTACTGTCGCAGCATTATTACACAAGGCTATAGCCGGTAATTTACAATGTGTCTTTGTTAATCACGGATTCTTAAGACAAGATGAAGAAAAGCTGGTAGTTAGGCTTTTCAAAGATCATTTTGGTATTCAAGTAATTTACGTAAATGCCAAAAAACAGTTTCTTCAAAAACTGAAAGGAGTTAAGGAACCTGAAAAGAAGCGCATGGTCATAGGTGAAGAATTTGCAAAGGTATTTATCAATATAGCAAAAAAGAATGGACCTTTTCAGTGGCTTGCACAAGGAACGCTTTATCCTGATGTAATTGAAAGTGGTGTCTCAAAAGGACCAGCAGCGATTATCAAAACTCATCATAATGTCGGTGGTCTTCCAAAATGGCTTAATCTAAAAGTGATTGAACCATTAAGCACTTTATATAAAGATGAGGTTAGAAAGGTTGCAAAATTGCTTTATGTTCCTGATGAACTCTTGAAGAGGCACCCCTTTCCAGGTCCCGGTTTAGCAGTGAGAATAATTGGTGAAGTTACTCCTCAAAAGATACGCATTGCAAAACAAGCAAGCAATATAATTGAAGAAGAACTGAATGCTGCTGGACTTTATAACAAAGTCTGGCAGGCATATGCCGCAGTAGGGGATGACAGGGCAGTAGGAGTTTTAGGTGATGAGCGTGTTTATGGTCATATCGTGATCATCAAAGTTGTAGAATCTACTGATGCGATGACTGCTGATTGGACTCGATTGCCCTATCATTTAATTGGAAAAATTAGTAATAGAATCACAAATGAAGTTGAAGATGTAACATGGGTCACATATGCTGTTTCAAGCAAACCCCCGGCAACGATAGAACCTCAGTAAAAAAGCACCCAATCCAACTGAACATGAAAATCCTCTATTAGCTGGAAAATTAACCAGGTATTAATAAAGCAACTGTAACATTGTAAGCGCCTGTATTGTTTCTTTAACATTATGTGTTCTGATGAGGTTTGCACCATTTAGTATGGATATTATTTCTGATACTATTGATGGAATTAAACATTCCTCAGTTTTCAGATTAAATAAATTGCTAATGAATGATTTTCTGGATACCGAAACACAGATTGGTTTTGAAAACCTTTTAAGTTCATTTAGCTTTGAAATTACTTCGATATCACGGACATACCATGGAAGGTCCTTCATTTTTGTAAAGAATGGGTTTTTACCTTCTGCTCTAAAAAAACCGATAGATGGATCAATAATTATATTGTCATCAGCAATCTTTGCTCTTTTTGCTATTACTAGACTTTCCTTTAGAAATTTTATTGTGTCCCATATCTTACCTGAGGCAGAAAATAATGACTTGCTGCCGTTGTATGCGCCAATAATCACCGGTAGTTGTGATTTTGATACAATGTCTGCCATTTTCCTGTCATACTTTAATCCTGTTATATCATTAATGGCATTGACATCAGATCTGATAGCTTCTTCAGCTACTCTGGACCTCAAAGTATCAACTGATAATGGCAAGTTGCAGCTATTCTTTACTGCCTCTATAGCTTGTTTCATTCTTTTGATTTCTTCTTCAACTGAAATAATAGTCTCAAGATAAGGTGCAGTAGACATAGCACCGATATCGATGATATTGGCTCCGCTCTCTTGCATCTCTGTCGCTGTCCTAGCAATATCTTCAGTAGTAGTTTTAACAGAGTCCTTGTAAAATGATTCCGGGCTGGTATTAATTATTCCCAAAATTCTAACTGAAGTCTTGTCTCCGATTGATACGCCGCCGATAGATGTCAATTTTATAATATGTTGCCTATTGACTATTCTTAATTATTATTTTTGTCTTTCCACTAACTTTATAATGTACAAATATATATATATATATTCTTATAAAGATATGTTAAAACGTTATACTTGTAGCAACACAAAGTTTTCAATTAATATTTTTAAGCCATATTAACTTTAAGAGTTATATAATATTACCAATATTTCAGCAAGATGAAAGACACTACTACTACCCCATTATCAGCAGCAGTAAAAGATAAACTTGATCTATTATTTAATGAACAAAGGCGTTTGATACAAGAAATTGAAGGAACCTCAAATAAAATGCAAGATATTTATAAAATGCCTGAGCCTTTTGTGGGATATAGAATATTCATGTTGTCCTCGGCTATGTTGCATGAAATAATAGAGCTCCAACGAGAAACAAACTGGAAGTGGTGGAAAACTTCTTCTGATATATCAATAGATAGATGTCAAGAGGAGATCATCGATTTATGGCATTTTTTAATACAATTGTCTATAGAACTTGGAATGGACGCTAATACTATAGTAGTCAAGTATTTGGAAAAGCACAAGGAGAATGTGAAACGTCAGAAAAATAAATATTAAGTAGTAATTTTTACCAACTCATAAAAGTATATCAAGTATCATAACGAGAAAATATCATTTTATGACAATTTTTGTTAGTATGTTTGTTAATCCTTTTGAATAAGTTTCTTCAGACTTCTTTATAGTTTGTGTGTGTGCTAATAATCACTTAGTTTTATCCTTTTATCATCTGCTGGATTGCTTTACTTTTTGACAACAACTTTTACGATGTCAGTGTTAGACTTGCCTTCATCATTATTTACTGTGAGCCTAAATTTCAACGTTGAATCTTTGTGTACCTTTGGAGCTTTGAATGTTAACTCGGCAGCATGAGCATCTTTTAATTTAACAGGTTTTCCATCAATTTGCTTCCACGAGTAAGATGTGATAGTGCCATTGGAATAACTACTACTACCATCTAAAGTTACCTTTTTACCTTCACTGACTTCTTGATCTTGACCGGCATTAGCTATTATGTGATGTTCAACAACCTTTATCATAATGTTTACAGTATTAATATCACTTGCATTATCATTGTCTGTAACTTTAAGCTCAAACGTCAATAATGTATTATTCTTTAAAACATGTGGAGCAACAAATGTTGTGGTGGCTGTATTCTCCTCACTTAATTCAATAGAATTTCCGACAATTTGTCTCCATGAATAAGATGTTATATTCCCATCTGGATCCTTACTTGCTGTACCGTTTAAAGTAACGCTCGTGCCTTCATTAACTATTTGGTCGGGACCAGCATTAGCAACAGGCTGATTATTGGTATGTGAAGTAATATATGGGGTAGAAATATTAGGAGTGGTATTTTTGACAACAACGTTTACGATGTCAGTGTCAATTGCACCTTTGTTATCTGTGACTGTCAATTCAAACGTAAATATAGTATCAGATGATATGCTTGGTGCAATAAATGTCCAAACAGCTGTATCTACACCACTTAATGTGATATAAGGACTTGTGGGGATTTGCTTCCATGAGTAAGATAATAGGACACCATCTGGATCCTTACTTGCTGTACCGTTTAAAGTAACACTCGTGCCTTCATTAACTATTTGGTCGGGACCAGCATTAGCAACAGGTGTAGTTCTTCCTACCGTACCATTATTATCTAAGCCGACTAAGGGTAAAGAAAAAGGAATATCATTATCAGTTATTGTTGTCGGCAGTTGTTTTTCAGCCAACGCAAATGTATTTTGTACTTGGTAGGGATTAGAAGTATTCCAAATAACAGAAATAAGTATTATCCCAAAAGCAAAAGGTAGTAGTACGTTGGGTTTATAAACCTTCAAATGGATAGTCCTTTATACAGACCTATAAAAATACAGATTATAGCTAGAGTTAAGTTGAAATTAAAAAAGCATAGACTCTAGAAGATGCAACCTTTATCAACTGGACATATCAATTATCTCCATTTCTCAAGGCTTAGTACTATTCACTTCGGATTCCACTTTGCAGATCCATAAATTGCAATGTTTTAGATATTATTGACAAACCTTTATTATATTAATGACTCTCGCTGAGGAT
>DASQWW010000063.1:0-4316 GCA_035640055.1 Nitrososphaeraceae archaeon
TCCTCCTACTTTTGCTCTCTTTGTTCTCAACATATTCCTTCAAAGAGTTCAAATTGTAATCATACATATCATCGAAGAATTGCACTAGCTCTGATGTAGTCTTCCGGTTCAATGAATAGAATCTGTTTTGTCCCCTTTTAATTTCAGTTATTAAATCTGCGTCTTTTAATATGCGTAAATGAGACGATAACCCAGGCAGTGTAAAATCAAAGTGTTGAGCTATTTCAGTAGGAGTCATAGCCCTATTTTTTAGTAATAGTAGAATTCCTCTTCGACTATCATCTGACAATGCTTTCCATGGCGAACCCATGATATTGGTTATGTAGTTAAATAAGTATTTAAATATTTAAATAAAAGTCATATATCTAACAGAATGATGTCATCAAAAGATAAACAACAAACAGAGGAAATCATCATAGAGAAAAATGTAGTCATCGATGCTTCACCAGAAGTTGTCTTCAAAGCTATTACTGATCCAAAGGAGTTAACAAATTGGTTTCCAGATCAAGCTATTTTAGAACCAAAATTAGGTGGAAAAGTGAAATTTGGTTTTTACAAAGATAAAGAGCGTAAAGATGGAGAACATGAGTGTGCTCCTGAAGGGACTATTATCGAATTTATCACAAACAAGAAAGTGTCTTATACATGGCACGAGCCTAATACTCCCGACTTTCCAAGAACAGTTGTAACGTGGGAACTAGAAGAAATCGCAGATAATAAGACACGAGTAAAATTGTTGCATACTGGATTTGAACCAGGTAAGTTATTCAAGCATGATGAAGGATGGTCTTATTTCTTGAATCGATTACAAAGCTACTGTAAAAAATGATGCCATTAGGTTTGTATCTCCCACAAGTCCAAAGAGAAGCTAAAACGATCATCTTCTAGCAATACAAATGAAGGTGATGACAAAGAAGAATCAAACGAGTCAGATTGTGATGAGGATGAAGATCGGCTAGAAGAAGAACAGCTAGAAGAGCAAACAGGAGAAACAACAAACACAATAAACCAAATTTTCTGATGTATGTATTCCATCTGTATTTTAATTCTAGCTCGCATGATATTTTGAGTTCTTAGTTAGTTTAAATTCATAGTGTATCAAAATCGAAATATAACTTAATACAAGTGATTCTTTATTTGAATTAGCCAAACCATGGAGCATATTCGGACCGTTTAGAGCATAAATTCAACATAGAATAATACAACAAAAATATTTTGTGAAACCACTATGTCTATTTTAATCAAGAAAGATAGAATTCATATCTCGCATTAAAAACATTTTCTATTAATATTCTTCATTTATAAAAACATGAAAAAATAACAATTATATTTAAAAGGCAGATACCTTAGAAATTCCTTGCCAATAGATAGTGGAAATACTGCTTGGATGCTTGTAGCTTCTAGCCTTGTATTGTTGATGATCCCTGCTCTTGGGTTATTTGAAGCAGGGTTACTGAGAAAAAAGAATACAGTTTCCATTTTCATGCAGATCTTTTTTGGGCTAGCGCTTTTGAGTGTTATGTGGTTTACATTTGGCTTTAGCCTAACGTTTGGACCTGACACTGCTGGTCTTGTTGGAAACCTAGACTGGACATTTCTCAAAGATGTTCCTTCTAATAATTCACTTAAATATGCACCAACTATTCCTGGGGTTTTGTTTGCAAAATTCGAAATGATGTTTGCAGTCATTACCCCATTGTTATTGACTGGAGCAATAGCTGAACGAATGAAGTTTAGTGCATATGTTCTTTTTATTGCCGCTTGGAGTTTTCTAATCTATTATCCTCTAGTGCATTGGATCTGGGGTGGAGGTTGGCTTGGTGCACTGGGAGTTGTAGATTTTGCTGGTGGTATAGTAATTCATACAAGTGCAGGAATGGGAGCACTTGCCGCAGCTCTAGTTTTGGGAAGAAGGATAAACTTTGGTCCATCGATTATGGTACCGCATAGTATACCAATTGCTGTTTTGGGATCTTCCCTTTTATGGCTTGGTTGGTTTGGATTTAATGCTGGAAGTGCATTAGCATCTGGCGGAGTAGCTGGAAATACTGTAATCAATACTCATATGGCTTCATCCGTCTCTGCTTTGATATGGGTTGGGCTTTCTTGGATGAGGACGCATAAACCAAGCGTCATAGCTGCAATAAATGGTGCAATAGCAGGACTTGCGGGAATAACTCCGGCTTCAGGCTATGTAAGCGTTGAGCATGCATTTGCGATTGGATTAGCCATCGGTATAGCATCATACCTAGGTGTAATATTCTTAAAAGAAAGGCTAAGGATAGATGATGCACTAGATGTTAGCTCGGTTCATGGTATTGCAGGCATTATCGGATCCCTTGCAATTGGAATCTTTGCAAGCTCACTGATAAACCCTACTGGTCCCAACGGATGGTTATTTGGTAATCCTCACCAACTTTTGATTCAAGCTATAGGTGTAGGTGTTGCAGCATCACTGGGTTTTGGAGGAACTTTCATTATTATTAAAGTCATAGATGTTTTGATAGGAGTTAGAGTTTCAACCGAGACTGAGGGGAAGGGTCTTGACATCGAAGAACATGCTGAGCGAGCATATGTTGATGAAGATGAGTTTGGGAAGATATAGAAGTTAAAATACACACAATTCCTATTTTTAAGACAATGCTGGATATCTTTACTGATGGCATGCTGGTCCTTCGAGCTTTATAGTCATAACGCATGATCCCCACATAAAAAAGTGGTTGGCTAAGGTAGTAAAGAAGAAGAACTGGAACCACCTTAGGAAAATAGAAAAACATGATGCACTGATGAGCCTTGAGCAGAGGCAGTAAAATACCAGTGATTGTAGTAGCTATCCATACATATATAATCACCACTATTATTACAAATGCTTTAAGCCAGCCTTTATAGTATAATGCTCTTAATGCTAATTGGTTTCCTTCGACCTGATGGAGTTGATAAAGCTGTTAAAGCAGTTGCCAGAAAGCGATATAGTTGAAGCCGATGAACTCATTATTTTTATCGATGAGAAGAGACACACGCAGACGTAACCTATATTTAAGTACGAAAATCCGTAATAAAATTGCAGGTTGTATCCAAACAAAACGGTTAAACTGCATTATTATGGCTTGTCGCTAGTTGAGATCGAAGTTTTATATAGTACACTAAGTGCGTCTTTTGAGATTTTAGAAGAAGAGAGCCAAGTGGATGATCCTGAATACGTCAGTATGGTTAAAATTGAATTTCCACTTCCTTACAATGAATCTTTTTTCCAGCTCTTCACCATAGAAAGATGGTTCAAAATCAAAGGCATAATTAAAGAAATAAGACGTAGGAGGGGTAGGAAAGGACTTAAAGCATTTTTATGTTTTTGTGGAATTAGTTCAGAAATAAAATCACATTTAATTTTCTCACTAATGAATAAAAACGATAGGCAGTTTGAAATAGGTATTGAAAAAATTGAATATCTAGTAGACATTATTCCCCTACAACTAGGAACATTACCTACTAATACAGAGGAGATCATTTATTCCTATGATGTAGCTAGCCTCAAATGGAGACCTCATGTTGCGAGGAGTCGCGGTTTAGACTATTTTTTTAAGGACAATGAATGGAAGAAATGATGATGATTATTGTTATTATTATTTTAATTGGTTTATAACAGCTGAATCGTGTAGGGCTTTGCTAAGTTCACGGTACTTTTTATCTACAAATTCTAAGGATTCTGATAATTTTTTGGATTTACCGTACTTGAAACGGATTAACTCTCTATGCCGCCAGAAACGTTTACCTTCTGAAACTGAAATTGTTGTAAAATAGTCAGGTCCTTTCAGATTATCTGGTAATTTTATATTATGTGGTATCAGATATTCAATAGTAAACCATTCATCCCCATCAGGATAATCATTTCCGGTGACAATATCGAAATACAGATGTAAAATGTCTTCAACTGTCAAGCCATAATCAGGAATCACTGGATGTTCAACAAATGATTTGTGATAATCCATTTTTAGTAATTCAGGTTCAAAGTAAGTCTTAATTAATGCCCTTCTGAATATTTCATTTGACTCTTTGAGATTCAAAGATATTATAACGAGATCCAGCCATTTTATAACCTTTTTAACTAAAGGAGCTAAAATTCATAATATCAAGATACTTAGGGTAAATATCCGATTCATGGCTAACAATATTCTGCTCTATTTATGATATGGCCTACAATTAAATATAATGCCAAAGATCTTGTTGCGTTAGGGCGGGGATCGCCTAGCCTGGTAGGGCGTGGGATTGCTAATCCCATGTTCGAAAGAACACGTGGGTTCGAATCCCACTCCCCGCGT
>DASQWW010000064.1:0-6776 GCA_035640055.1 Nitrososphaeraceae archaeon
ATTTATTTTGTTAATCAGCTTGATTGTAATCGTCCACACTAATTTCAGTTCCAGTGGAAATGAAGGGGTCTAATTTTGATATATTAACACCACCGGCCCTTTGTTAACACTCCACTGGAAACAGAGGGGTTGTTTTCTTCCTTTCTTGATTTTTAGCAAGCATTTGTTAACATGACTTGTTAACTGAGAGTTTTTGTTCATTAGAGCTCACACCCCACAATTTCATGTCCACATGCCTTCTCATTGTCTAGCAAAAACATAATATACTAATTTTATAGTATAGTCAATAATATTTAATTTTAGGGTTTAAAAGCAAAATGTTAACAATCTGTTAATATAATATTAACAAAGTTTTCTTGTTTGCTGGAAGGGAAAAATAGGGGTGTGGATTGAGTGGTAGTGAATGGATTTGAGTGATGATTTACTTGATAGTATCTTTGAGAAAATTGCTACAGGAAAGACATTGATCAAGAATCGTCGGACACTGACAATAGATTATGTCCCAGAAAATCTTCCATTCAGAGATGAGGAGAGTAAAACAATTGCACAGGCTCTATCGGTAGTTTTAAAGGGCGCAAGAACATCAAACTTGTTATTATTCGGCAAACCGGGCACTGGAAAGACTGCAGTAGTTAAGAACGTAATTGAACACCTACGCAAAAAGGCTGAGGAACTTGGAATAGAAGTTACAGTACCACTTGTAAATGCAAAAACCGCAAATACCGCCTATAAAGTCCTTTATGAAATTGCTGAAGAGATAGGAATTAATAAAAAGGAGGAAAGTAAACTACAAGTACCTTTCACAGGGCTATCTATGGGTGAAGCAACAGATAGAATACTTGATTTCATTCAAAAGAAAAAACTTCATGTTGTTCTTGTAATTGACGAAATTGATTCACTAGTGGACAAAAATGGTGATGATGTATTATATAATTTTACAAGAGCAAATGAGAGAATCTCTGAAGGAGGATTTATCAGTTTAATTGGAATATCTAATAGTCTCACATTCAAAGATAAACTTGACCCCCGCGTTAGAAGCAGCCTAAGTGAAGAAGAGATGGTATTCAATCCATATACAGTAGAGCAATTGCAAAAGATTCTAACAGATAGAGTCAAGCTTGCTTTTAATGATGATGTTATTTCTGGTGCAGCAATAAATCTATGTGCAGCAATGGCTGGAAGAGAAAATGGGGATGCAAGGAAGGCAATTGATCTGCTAAGAGTCGCCGCCGAAATTGCAGAGAGAGAAAGAGCATCTAAAGTAGAAGAAAAACATATCAAATTGGCCCAAGAAAAAATTGAAAAAGATACTAATTATGAAGTAATAAAAAATTCAACTACACACACGAAGATAGTAACATTGGCAATAATGAAATCAAAGAATGGAAATACTGGAGAGGTATATGAAATTTATTCGTCATTATGCAAGCATATTGAGCAGGAACCCCTCACACAACGTCGTATAACACAAATAATAAATGAACTTGACCAACTTGGTCTAGCAGCCAGCGATGTAGTGAGCCAAGGACGATATGGTAGATCACAGAAGATCAAAATTACAGTTCCAGCTCTGACTGTCAAAGAAGCCTTAAAGGATGATCCAATTCTCTCTACACTATTGATAATCGATTGAAATCCATCTGAAACGGCTGAAGAGTAGTTAAATTTACTAGAATTGCAATCCCAGGAGTTGGCATAATACCCATTGTGTGTTGATATTTAGTTTGTGTCTGCCATGCACCTGAATTAACAATCAAAGTCCCCCGATAATTTTGAACATCTATAACGTGGACGTGTCCTGAATGGAATATATCAGGTACCTCAGTAATTACCATCATATCTTCCTGCTCTGGCGCTATAGGAGTACGCTGTCCGTATATTGGTGACAGATGCCTAGCCTTGAGTAATATTTTCATAGCTTCTGCCGGTTTTGAGTAACTTAAACCCGAGGTTGTAGCAATGATATCATCCAAGCTCTGCCCATGATACATTAATACTTTTACACCCCTTAATTCTATAAAGCTGGGATTACCAAGCATTATAAAATTCCCAAAGGAATATAGTTTATCGGAATCTTTTCTTGTAAGCGATGGTTGCGGCAGGGCTCTTCTGCCCGGATCATGGTTACCGGGGATTACAAAAACCTTGATATGGTTTGGGATTTTAGCAAGTAGATCTGCGGCATGTGTCATTTGTTTGCGGCTATCCATCTCAAGTAATTCCCTATCTTGATTAGGAAATATGCCAATGCCATCAATTAAATCTCCTCCTACGCAGATAAATTCGATCTTGCGTACAATTTCATCATCACTCCATGAAAGCCAATTTAAAAACCTAATAAACTCTGCTTCCATGAAATATTTACTACCAACGTGAAGATCAGAAATTAAAACTGCATATGATTCCGATTTAGATCTATTGGGGAGATGATCAGGAACATCTGGGGAAGCTAAATTCTTTATAACAAAATCCTGCGTCCCTTTTTTATTGCTTTTAATCTCTAACATGACCATTTGGTCAAGTGTAAGTTTAGAAGCCAATTTCCTTAATTCTTCACTAAGTGCGACTGCACTTAGGGTTCCGCTATAGTCATCAATTACTATCTCTAACCCGTTTTTCTTTGAACGTTTAGACATAAGCAAACCAGCTACAACAGAGGAAGAATTTGCTATCAAATTTCTTCCCGACTCATATGATTCTCCTATCCTTGCGTTATTTGCCTTCTGTTTTACAGATGCAATTTTTGTAATTCGTTTACTATCTGGACGTAACGTCAAGATACGAAGAGATTTTTCAAATCTGCTACGGAAAAGTGCAGTATAACCATCAACACCTTCTGCAGTATTTATATTGGGAGTTGGATCTAAAATCACCTTATGGGAGTCATGTTTAGAAGAATCATTGGTAACAGCAGTACTTGCATCAATGTCGCCAGCTCCAAGTACAGTTCCTTTCTTTTCTGAATTGATAATATTCTTGATATCCTCTACTAGAATCAAAGAATTTTCATTTTGTTGTTTACTTTTCTTTTTGATAATATCTTGTATGATCTTCAAAATATCAAAGTCAAGACCCTTGAGTAGCGCAAAAGCATCAGGATGAATTTGATACCCCTTACTAATGACATAGGACAGTACACTAGAAATATCTCTTTGCAAAGCCAAGATAATGGCAATTTTCTTTATGAATATAATCTTTAATTGTCTTTCTGTAATTAACAAAACTAATTATAGAATAAAACATCATTAATTCATATATTGTATTTTAATATTAAACGACGCCTTATATATCTGGCATTTGGCATCGTAGCTTTTTTGATTGCTTATTATGTTGGTGCAACAATAGATATGGACGAGAAAGAAGCAGAGGATCTAAAACAAGGATTTACTAAACAAATTAAAGATATTAATCAAACCGGAATTTTCATCAACAATCTCAAGATTGCTCTTGCAATGTTTATTCCCGCAGCTGGATTTGGACTGGGACTATTTTCGGGCTTTTCAACAGGAATGGTATTTAGTGCATTAGCGGAAACCTCTCATCTTTTTAATAATATTCCTCCACTGATAATTCTAATTACGCCATTTGGGATTATGGAAGTTTTAGCTTATGGTCTTGCAATGTCTAGAAGTGGCATGCTCATTTATCAATTTGTAAAGAAAAAATCATGGAGAGAATATGCTATCCCCACACTTGTTGAAATCGGAACTGTGATAGTAGTCCTGTTAGCTGGAGCTATAATTGAATGGCAGATGATAGAACAGTTTGGCAGATTTGATACCCTTACTAATATATAATTTTAATAAATACAATTTTGACATATATTTTTGTTAAAATAGGACAGTAACTATAGTATTCATAATTTAAAAAGAAGAAAAGTTAAATAATAATTTGAAATATATAAATACTATGTCCGAAATGCTAAGGGAGAAATCGTTGGGTCTAATTCTACGTGGTTATGAATTGATACCTAATAGCTTACTTGCAACCAGTATTGCTGTTTATACCCCTGAAGTCGTAGAAACTATTTTAACACAAAATCCAGAAATACTTGACGCTTGGCTACAGAGATTGCATAGAGAGTATATTGATAATAAAAAAACATGCGATTTTGAAAATGATCCAACTGCATGCTTTAATCTTGGAGTATACGAAGAATTTGAGAAGAATCTGAAAAGTTGGGAGGAAGGCGGATTAATAAAAATAATGCTTCCTGGGGACAAAGCAATCCGCATCAGCAAGCGCCCAATATTTTCCCTCACAAGTAGCAGTTGATTCTATTAGCAATAGTTCTTTCAGCAAAATGCTTTCATTGTTATAAATAACTTCCATGGTTCAGTTATATTTTCTATCTGATGCTGTTTTACCAATTTCCAACTATTGACTTCAGGTCAACTATCCCTTTATTCATAGTACGATCAGGTGTATAGGAAAAAATAAGTTAAATGAAAGCATACAAAAAAGGAAGAAATTACGTTTATACCTGAGTTTCACCGCATGCAGGACAAATACGTCTTATTTTCAGCATTTTTGCGCCACATTCAACACAATACTTTGCTGAACTTCTGGAAGCATCCTGCGCCGCTATATCAATATACTCGTTTTCTATTGACATAATAAGCTTCAGATTACTATATATTTAAATGCACTGAGAAGCCACCCATAATATTTATCTCAGACAATGTAGTAGCAATTTCTTGGACAGAACAGGAGTGAAAAAGGAAAAAAATGTTGGGACTAAAAATTCATGAAAATCCGCAATTTACGGCTCAACCAACTATGGTTGCCGCATTGCCTGATATGGGCAATGTTGCTGGCATAGGTATTAGTTTTCTAGCAAAAAAACTTAATGCAAAATTGTTTGCCGAGATTTACTCTTACTGGCCTCCTTATGTTATATACAATGACGGTGTTATTGATTATTCGCAGGCAAGTTACAAGTTCTATTTTGTAGCTGACCACAATATTGTAATCTTTACTGGAGATTTTAGCCCGACTGACCCTAGAAGACTATATGAAATATGCTATGAAGTTTTGAAAATGGCCGAAAGAATGGATGTAAAAATACTATATTCCATCGGTGCAGCATTACGACAGGTTAATTCTAGTACAAGCGTGAAGAAAGTAGTATACTGTGCTGTGAACAGACCAGAAATTTTGGATGCGATAAAAAAATCTGATGTGACAGTTTTGCAAGGTGAAGGCCAGATAACAGGATTCAATGGTTTGATAATAGGACTTGCAAAAGAACGTGGCATGGATGCGATGTGTCTTCTTGGTGAGATAGATAACCCAAACATGATTCAGCCAAAGGCAGCACAGGCAATTTTACAGATATTGATAAAAATTTTAGGAATTTCATCCATAGATATGTCAGAACTTGAAGAAGAAGAAAAGCGCAAAATGTTCATGGAACAGCAAATGAATTATTTGGAAAAGGTAGTAGAACATGGCGAGCCTCCAGGAATAGCCTGATGTATAGGCGTGATGTATTTTTAAGAAGTAACATTATCTTGTTTAGCATCACACACTGCAGACTATTATTACCCATTAATCAAACTGTAAATATGTTTGACGCTTTACCTGATCAATTACCATAACCGAAAGGTGGCTGAATTCCATTTCTTCCAAATCACTGACTTTGCCTTTGAAAGTAGTTTCTTTACCATCTTGTGTTAAATACTCAAAAACCCAAACTTTAAGATTTGAAGTATCAATTCCATTTTTCCTTAAGAGGACGGCAATATCAGATTGCATAAAGTTTCGTGAGGGTTCTCTCAGCCATGGGCGTGGTAACAAAATTACACTCTTTCCTTCCTTGACTGCCCTGATCAATTCTATTTTTTTCTGCTCAATGTCGCCAGTTACATGGAAGGTGACTATATATGCATTATCAAGGGATACTTTGGATTTTGCTGCTGCTATCTGAATTGAGCTAATGCCCGGAATAATTTCGACATTATCATTACCAAAAACTTCTAGCAATCTATCAACAACTTCAGATTCAGAAAAGCTCACATCACCAGTAAAGGGCACCGTGCAATAATCCTCCTCCTTCATTTTACTATGTATATACTGATAAATATCTTCTTGATTCTCCATATCGATCTCATAAACATCTTGCTTGTTTCTATCGATTATACTTTCAATTGTGGTTAGAGTATATCTGTATCCCACGATATACTGAGATTTATAGATGGCATCTTTAGCTGCCTCTGTCATATATTTTGGAGAGCCTGGGCCCACCCCAATAACAAATAGCTTCTTTGCCAATTACAGTGCAAATAATAGGAGGAGAATAATAAGCTAATTTTAAACTAGATCCCGATTGTTTGTTTGCTCGCTTGCTTGCTTGTAGTATAAGGATCGGCATATAATTTTCCAACTATTCATGATGGTAATTGGAGATATGTCTTCAGACTCATTAATCAGCTTTTTTCCACATCGATATCCTATAACATTGTCATATGTCTTGTGCAAACTATTTCTATACCGAAGTTTTAAACAGGTTAATGAAAGGAGCCCAGTCTATATGCTGAAATTCAACTGGATCCTTGGCAGGGTATTTTACCCAGCCTTTAACAACCGAAAATTTGTAGATTTTGGATTTGTCTCCAAGGTTAACCTTAATCTTAAGTAGCCTTCCCCAGCGTTTCTGTTCAGATGTAATATCTAAAATCCGGCTAAATGTGATCTCAAGGTTTTCATTACTCTTATTAAGGTCGCTTTGTAAATCATTTATCTTGTAGCCCTCCAAGGGCCGGAACACATTTTCA
>DASQWW010000065.1:0-17561 GCA_035640055.1 Nitrososphaeraceae archaeon
TGCAGCTTATGAAAATAATTCCTTAAATCAATTATAGATGAATTATTCAGCTTATGTTCTGTATTTGTCAAGTAAGAATAATTTTACGAACAGATGAAATGCTTTTCAGCTTTTACATATCAAGCTTAATGTTTAGTATTAATACATATATCGTTTCTTAAGGTGTTTTAGAGCTATTGCTCTGCTGTTTTTTGGATAAAGTATACAAGGCTCAGAGGGATAACTAAACTCAATCATTCTTTTTTTGTCATCATAATCTAATTTTCTTCATCGCCTGCATTTATTCTAGATTTCCCTTATTCAATCCTTCTCTAAGAAGGAACAGTCTTCTCCTGAATCTTTAGATAATGAGTAGTAGGTCTTTAATATAAAAAAGTGGCTTCTGAGAAGTTGGATTTTGAAGCTACGAACCTTTAGTAAATCCATACGAGCTGCTAGATTATGGCACAGTAATCGAGTTATGATCTATACGTTCTTATATTATATTTGACAACCATTATACTTTAATGAAGGATAGTTGACATTCAAATATTCTATTACGCTTTCTTCATTCAGAGATATAGAACCTATAGAACAAACGTTGGAAACACTTACACAGCAAGGTTATGATGCTGTAGAAATGTTTGGAGAACCAGGGAAATTAGATCTGAGAGTAGTAGAGGATATATTTCACTCATATAATATTCCTGTTTGTGGTATTACTGGGATGTGGGGTTCAATAAGTGAAGACGGATGGAAGAGAAAACTTTTAACTTCAGATCGGAGTCTAATAACTAATTCACAAGAATATGTAAAGCAATGTATTGAAATGTGCCGATTACTGGGTGGAGAGGGAATAAACGTTTGCCTCTTTGCAGATGACAAACTTACTGCTTTTGATAGGAATCACAGAATTCTGCCAGAGGAACAGAAAGGACGTATAATACAACAAGCATTACCTGTGTTGACTAATCTATCTAAGTATGCTGCCGATCGAAATATCAGAATTCTGTTAGAGCCACTTAATCGGTATAGCACCCCATATTGTACAACTGCAAAAGATGCAATTGCTATCGCTAATCAAATAAATCAAGATAGTTTTGGAATTTTACTCGATACGTTTCATATGAATATTGAAGAGGATTCATTCGGGCAAGCAATACATAAGTCTGGTAGTCTATTACGACACACTCATTTTTCAGATAACAATAGGAAAATGCCAGGGTTTGGGCACATTGATTTTCAATCAATTGTAAATAGTCTACATTACATTGGTTATAGTCAGTATATCAGCTTCGAACCAAATCTAACTGGTAAAGAATATGAATTAGAAACAAAGAATGGGTTAGATTTTATTAAAAGCATAGAAAAAAAGTTCTAGGTAAGAAGTAGTTTATTCAGTATTTCCAATCAATAATTCTATTGGTAATTTTTTATATCAACCTAATTGGACGCAACGGTAGTACGTCACTCCGTTAACTGTAACATCATCTATTTTGGATGGCTTTGTTCTATGGCTTGCGTCAGGCTTTCTTGATATGACTCCTCCCGTAATACTATTAACTAAGTCAGACAACCCTAATTTTACCATAGCATGATTTACATCTTCCTCTTTTATGCCTACAGCTTCTGCAATTTCATACGCTGAAAAAGCTTTGTCCTTATTTTTACAGAGAAACTTTACTATTATTGTGCTCATATCCTTATGAGCATTAAATTCTGCTGCATCTATAGGTGGCGGCGAAGTGTTCACACCTCAACTATTATATCTGCTACACAGAGATTAAAAAGTAACATCTATTTAGTGTTAGTACATTCTTCATGCCTATCTATAACGATGTTTGCTCACATTAAACTCGGTGAAACTAATTGGTTTGTTTTTATCATACCTATATAAAGAGGTGCAATATTTTGTTCTATTTATCTAGCTGTCTTAATTAACTCAAAAATTAATTACTATTTTATCATTTCCTTGAAAAATGCTTCTAAAAAATATTGTTTACAGTTAGCAAGTAGAGGGAGAGTTCATAGCGTTAGCATTTTTTGTAATACACGTGACGATATATTTTTTGAACTACTAGCTAAAAACATAGAAATGCCCTATTTATCTATATATGATATAAGTGATATCAATATGGCTCAGGGCAGTCAGGATCAGATTTCTTTTAGCTTCTGTTATAGCAGTAAGTAACGGTTTAGCACTAGCTTTTTGGAAATATGGACAATTCAACTTTTTTTATGCTATCCTAACTTACATGGGAGTAATTTGTCTTCATATCAGTATAGACTTGTTGAATGATTATTGGGATTATAAAAGGGGTATCGACCAACTCACTAAAAGAACAGGATTTAGTGGCGGAACAGGGATATTACCAGAAAATATTCTAAGACCAAAGAACGTTTATACTGCTGGAATAATTTTTCTATTGCTAGGATCTTCTATAGGAGCTTATTTTGTTATTCTTCGTGGCATTACAATTGCAATTATACTTGGGTTCGCAATTTTTGCAATTTATTTTTATTCTACAAGTATAGTTAATGCTGGATTGGGCGAACTTTTTGTAGCTATTAAAGGGTCCATGATAGTGCTTGGAACATTTTATGTTCAAACAGGAGTTATTGAATCGGCTCCATTTTATATTGGTTCCATTATCGGAATTTTATCGGCAACTGTTCTGTTTATTAATTCATTTCCTGATCACGATGCAGATCGCTCCAAAGGACGTCGAACGCTTGTTATAATTTTAGGTAGACAAAAAGCTTCTAAAATTTTTCCTCTATTGATTATCATCACTTATACCTTGATAATAGTAGGAATTTTTTTTGGTTATACAAAAATCTACTCCCTCCTATGCTTTGCTTCGATCCCTTATGCAGTCAAGGCAATCAAACAATTAGTAAAATATTATGACAAAATTGATAAGCTTATACCGGCAATGGCTGCGGCTGTAAAATATTCCAGGATTTTTGGCTTTGTGCTTGCAATTAGTCTATTACTATAAATGAGATAATAATAATAATAAAAGATAAAAAATTTAGACCGATCATTGTTGAAAGAGGAAAAATAATTTCATAGTTGCATATAAAGCCAATATCTTCTTCTGATTTTTAGTAAGGTTAATTGCTAATCAGACTGCAAACGCCCTGTGTATGGAATATTTTTGTAAAGAGCTAATACACATATAATAATAATTTTGATAAAATACCTAAATTTTTAAGGCAGTTTTTTAATAATATATTACTCCTAACTCTATCAAAGAAAAATATTGAAATATATATTATGTTGGAGCACTTGGACTTGTGATCCCAGCTCCTAGGATTAGAGTGTTAAATTTTTTTATCCTTTGGTTTTAAACTTCTTTACTTGCTTTTGTTTTTATTGATCCAATACCTGGTGTATTTTCTATAACAATATATGCTCGTTTTGATCATTTAGTGTTCAGTGCTTACCACCAACCCTAAAGAAGGCTTTATCTTAGCAGAAAATGTATTTCCCCCTAGAGGCGATCAGCCTGAAGCTATTGAAAAATTAGTAAATGGAATATTGACAAAAGAAGGGCGCCAGACCTTACTTGGAGTCACTGGAAGTGGAAAAACATATACCATTGCCAATGTTATTGCACGGGTAAATAAAAACACTCTTGTTATTTCTCACAATAAGACTTTAGCTGCTCAACTGTATGCTGAATTCAAGGACTTATTTCCAAATAATAATGTTGGATACTTTGTAAGTTTTTACGACTATTACCAGCCTGAGAGTTATATTCCACAGACTGATACTTATATAGAAAAAGATACAGAGGTTAACGAAAAAATTGAAAAAATGAGATTGGAAGCAACTTCAATGATAATGTCTGGTGAACCAACAATAATTGTATCTACTGTATCATGTATTTACTCTCTTGGTTCGCCTTCAGATTGGAAGGAAAGTGCAATCACAATAACCAAGGGGATGGCAGTTAATAGGAAAGTGTTAATTCATAACCTGATTGAAGCACGTTATGAACGAAATGATGTATCCTTGATATCTGGTAATTTTAGGGTAAAGGGAGATATTATTGATATTATTCCAGCATATTCTGATGACATAATTCGTATTTCATTTTTTGGAGATGAAATAGAAAAGATTAGCATCCATGATCATTTAACCATGAAAAAGACCAAGGAAACCACTTCTATAAGGATCTTTCCTGCTAAACACTATATTATTGATGATAATTCAAGGTTATCTTCAATTGAATCTATAAAACGTGAATTAGAAAATTGGTTGCCCAATTTACCAAGTGAGCTTGAAAGACAAAGGCTTGCTTTACGCACAAAATATGATTTAGAAATGATAGAAGAATTGGGTTATTGTTCAGGAATTGAAAATTATTCTCGTCATTTGGATGGCAGAGCTCCAGGACAACCACCATATTGTTTGCTGGACTTTTTTGGTAATGATTTTCTACTCGTCATAGATGAATCACATGTTACGATACCACAGCTTCGGGGTATGTTTAACGGCGATTATACGCGTAAGAAAATGTTGGTTGATTATGGGTTTAGATTGCCAAGTGCATTTGATAATCGTCCTCTAAAGTTTGAAGAATTTGAAAAATACTTAAAAAATGTAATTTTTGTATCTGCAACACCTGCAAATTATGAGCTGAATTCAAGCTGGCAGATTGTAGAACAGCTGGTCAGACCAACAGGATTGGTTGATCCAAAAGTACATGTCAGATCGACCAAAAACCAGATGCAAGATCTGATTCAAGAAATTACCGTTAGGGCAAAGAAATCCCAGAGGACACTTGTTACTACTTTGACAAAAAGGATGGCAGAAGACCTTGCTGAATATCTTGCCAAAAATAATATAAGGGTACGTTATTTGCATTCTGAAATTGAGGGATTAGAGAGGACAGAGCTTATACGCCAGCTACGTTTAGGTGAGTTTGATGTTTTAGTTGGTATTAACCTGCTCAGAGAAGGTCTGGATATTCCTGAAGTCTCTCTAGTTGCTATCTTGGATGCTGATAAAGAAGGATTCTTACGTAATAATACAAGTCTGATTCAGACATTTGGACGTGCTGCTAGACACATTGATGGTATGGTCATTATGTATTCTGATTACATTACTGACTCGATAAAAAGTGCGGTGGCAGAGACGGAACGAAGGCGCAAAAAGCAGATCCAATATAACAAAAAGAACAGGATAACGCCAGAATCAATTATCAAGCCTATTCCTGAAAAAATGGCAGATGTTAAGGTGGAGATTGCAGTAGATGCAAAGTCTATGACAAGATCAGATTTGATAAAACTTGCAGTGGAGACAGAATTGACAATGAAAAGATTTGCTGAAAATTTAGATTTTGAGAAAGCAATTGAATTTAGGGAAAAGTTGGCAAAGATAAGGAGGACTTTAGGAGAAGAAGAACCACCACTTTTGGGAGTTTCATAGTCTTATGCATGATAAAATAATTATCAGGGGTGCAAGGCAGCACAACTTAAAAAACATTAATCTTGAAATTCCAAAAAATAAACTTGTTGTAATAACAGGACTCTCAGGTTCAGGCAAATCAACACTTGCCTTTGATACAATTTATGCAGAAGGACAAAGGCGCTATGTAGAATCATTGTCGGCTTATGCAAGGCAGTTTTTGGAGTTAATGGACAAACCAGATGTCGATTCCATTGATGGCTTATCACCAGCAATATCGATCCAGCAGAAAACTACAAGTAAAAATCCACGGTCTACAGTTGGAACGGTTACTGAGATCTATGACTACTTAAGATTACTCTATGCTAGGATTGGAATTCCCTATTGTCCTCAGTGTAACAGAAAAATCACAAGTCAATCTGCAGATTCAATTACAGACTCAATACTAAAATATGCTCAAGGAAAGAATGCATTGATACTAGCTCCAGCTATTCAAGCAAAGAAGGGCACATATGAAAAATTATTTGATGAATTAAAACAGAGTGGATTTGCAAGGATTCGATTAGATGGTAAAATAACAAATCTTGAAGATGACGATGAAGAAGCAGAAAAAGCTGGATATCCAAGACTCGATAAGCAAAAAAAGCACACAATTGAAGTCATAGTTGACAGGTTACAAATCTCATCTGAAGAAAAAAGCAGACTATTTGAATCGATCCAGTCAGCATTGAAAGTAGGCAATGGTGTTGTTGTTGTTTCCATAGACAATAAAGATACTCTATATTCCCAACGCAATGCTTGTCCTCATTGCGGCATCAGTTTGGGAGATTTAGAACCACGTACATTTTCATTTAATTCTCCTTTTGGAGCATGCAGAGAATGCAATGGACTCGGAATAAGAATTGAATTTGATCCTGAATTGATTATCCCAGATAAGTCAAAAAGCATTTTGGAAGGAGCAGTTAAGCCATGGTCTGGCCATTTTGCTACATTCCGTTCTGCAATGCTCAGAGACGTAGGTAAACGCTTCGGATTTGATCTCTATATGCCGATTTCAAAGATGACAGACAGACAACTCAAGGTCATTCTATTTGGAACTGATGAGAATATTCATTATAAATATGAATCGAGGTATTCAGATAGCAGGTGGGAATATCAAGGTTCCTTTGAAGGAGTGATCCCCAACTTGGAGCGTATATACAAGCAAACTGAATCTGAATCAAAGCGTGAAGAACTCATGCAATTTATGCGCGAGCAAGCTTGCGATAGCTGTCATGGTAAGAGATTATGCAAGGAAGCACTATCAGTCAAAGTTCAGGAAAAGTCAATAATGAATATTTGTGATCTTTCAATTGATGAATGTTACAACTTCTTCAAGATAATAGAACTTTCAGAAACTGAAAAATATATTGCAAGGAATATACTAAAAGAGATAGTTTCAAGGCTTGAATTTTTGCGTAATGTAGGATTAAGCTATTTATCATTAAACAGAGTAACAGCCACTCTTTCTGGAGGAGAATCACAGAGAATTAGGCTGGCAACACAGATAGGTTCAAACTTAACAGGCGTTCTCTATGTCTTGGATGAGCCTACAGTAGGTTTGCATCAGAGAGATAATACTAGGTTAATTAATACATTAAAAAAATTGCGTGACTTAGATAATACATTATTGGTTGTCGAACATGATGAAGAAGTAATCCGTAGTGCTGATTGGATCGTTGACATTGGACCGGGTGCAGGAATTCATGGCGGAAAAATTGTTGCTAACGGTCCACTCGAGGATATTCTAAAAAACGAAGATTCTGTTACAGGAGCTTTTCTACGAGGAGTAAAGCTTGTTTCATATCCAAAACAAAATAGAAAAAGACCTGAAAAATGGTTAACTGTCTACGGAGCAGAGGAGAATAACCTAAAATCAATCGACGTAGACTTCCCTCTTGGCTGTATGACGGTTGTAACCGGAGTCTCTGGCTCTGGCAAGTCAACATTAGTAAATGATATATTGTTCAGAGCTCTTTCTCATCATTTTTATGGTTCAAAAGAAAAACCTGGTAAGTACAAAAAGATTTCTGCATTGGAACAAATCGATAAAGTAATAGGAATTGATCAATCGCCAATAGGTCGCACTCCTAGGTCAAATGCAGCTACTTACGTTAATGCATTTACACCAATTAGAGAGCTATTTGCAAAGACTCCTCGTTCAAAAGAAATGGGATATAAAGCAGGTAGATTTTCATTTAATGTCTCGGAAGGAAGATGCGAAACATGTGAAGGTGGAGGTGTAAAGAAAATCGAAATGCAATTTTTACCAGATGTATATGTCACATGTGATGAATGTAAAGGTAAAAGGTACAATTCTGAGACGCTTACTATAAAGTACAAAGGGAAAACAATTTCAGATGTACTTGATATGACTGTCGAGGAAGCATTAGAATTCTTTCTAAATATATCAATGGTTGAGAAGAAATTACGGACTCTGAATGATGTTGGCCTTGGATATATACGACTTGGTCAGCCGGCAACTACATTATCAGGAGGAGAAGCACAAAGGATTAAACTTGCTGCAGAGCTCTCTAAAAGAGATACAGGCAAAACACTTTACATACTTGATGAACCTACTACTGGTCTTCATTTTGCAGATGTTAGCAAGTTATTGCATGTTTTGAAAAGACTAGTAGAGCTTGGTAATACTGTAATAGTTATTGAACACAACCTTGATGTTATTGCAAGTGCAGATTGGATAATAGATCTTGGACCTGAAGGTGGAGAAGATGGTGGCAGAATTGTTGTTACCGGAACTCCTGACGAAGTTATAAGGAATGAAAATAGCTATACTGGTAAATATCTAAAACCAAAGATAGTAATCAATCAAATTATTCAAAGAGGTGCTAGCTAACTATAGTAGTATCCACATTAACTGTGTCAGCAAATACTATTTCTAAGGCAAAACGAATACCACAAGAACCAGGAATTTATTTAATGAAGGACAATGAAGGAAAAATAATTTACATAGGAAAAGCAAAAAATCTTCATAAACGTGTTAGGTCTTATTTTTTAAGACAAAGTTATAAGGATAACAATAACTGGAAAACATTACGACTAGTAAGCAAGATTGCCGACATAGAATTTATAGTGACTGATAATGAAACAGAAGCATTTTTACTAGAATCCAACCTTATCAAAAGATACAGACCGTTATTTAATATTGAATTAAAAGATCAACAACGCTATACATACCTGAAAATTACGGATGAGGTTTTTCCCAGGCTGTTAGTAGCAAGGCGCAACAGAAATGGCGAATTTCTTGGGCCAAAAGGCAAAGTGTACGGTCCTTTTGTAAGTGGGAGTTCAAAATTCCTTACTGTTGGCCTATTAAGAAAACTATTCAAAATTAGAATTTGCAATAAACTGCCCAAAAAACCATGTTTAGAATATTTTATTAAAAATTGTGACGCACCATGTATAAATAATCTAATTAGGAGCCAATATATGAAAAATGTTTTATCACTACAGGCTATACTAGAAGGAAAAATCAGTATTGAAAAATTCGTAAGCTCATTGGAAAGTGAAATGAGGCAAGCGTCAGCTCTCCAACAATATGAGAAGGCAAAGGAAATTCGTGATACGCTGCATAGATTGAATAATTTACGTGTTAAACAAAAGATGGATAAGGCAGTAAATTTCAATCCCGAAGAGGAATATATTGGAATCATTAATGATACTACAAAAGGTGTTGCGCATGTAATGATTTTGCGCAGAACGCACGGAGTTATCAGTGATAGGAAAAAATTTGAATTTGATCTGGTTGGCGACAACTCACTGACTACCTTTCTCTTACAATATTACTCAATGGTCCCAGAAATTCCGAGATTTATATATGTAAATGAAGAACCGGCATCTAAGGAATCTTTGGAAAAATCATTTGAGCAGCTTGCTGAACACAAAGTGAGCATTATCAAAGTTTCAAGAGACTTTTCAGTAAAGGAAAAGAGGGAATTAATGGATCTAGTTCTCCGCAATCTTACTCTTTATATTGAAAAAAGGTATGATCCTGCAATAGTAGAATTGAAAAATATCCTTCACTTACCCAAGATGCCTGCAATAATTGATTGTTTTGATATATCTAATTTTGGAAATTCATTTGCAGTAGGAGCATGTACTAGATTTGTTGATGGCAAACCAAACAAAGCTGGATATAGAAGATTTAAAATCAAGGCTATACCCAACCAGAATGATTTTGCAATGATAGAAGAAATTGTAATGCGTAGATATTCGTTATCATCTGAAAAGACTAATCAACTTCAGATGCCAGATTTGATAGTAATTGACGGAGGAAAGGGGCAGCTACATTCTGCAATAAGTGCTATTGAAAAGTTAGGAATAGATATTTCATGTATTTCTATTGCAAAAGAAAATGAAGAAATTTATGTACCTTTCTCAAATGAGCCAGTAGTTCTTCATAAAGGTAATTCCGCACTTAAAGTTTTGCAACATATTAGAGATGAAGCACACAGGTTTGGATTAGCTTATAATGTTACTTTGAGAAAGCAGTTAATTAGTTAATTTTTATTTGATATTTATATTACTACTACTTGCTAAAGAAAAGGAAGTAAATAAGAAAATTTAGGCTATGTCATCGTCGTCGTCGTCGTCATCATCATCACTTCTAGTTCAAATTAGCTGATGCTATTCATCCTGTCTCTACATACTTTCAATAAGTTAATAAAATAAAAATTCTCATAACCATTCTATTAATTGAATATACCAAGAATTATCGTAGCTGGTGTGACTAGTGGGGTAGGTAAGACTACTGTAGCAACAGCT
Organism: Nitrososphaeraceae archaeon; assembly: GCA_035640055.1. Classification (GTDB taxonomy): domain Archaea; phylum Thermoproteota; class Nitrososphaeria; order Nitrososphaerales; family Nitrososphaeraceae; genus DASQWW01. The sequence continues at coordinate 10,223 of DASQWW010000065.1, forward strand.
ATAATGTATGCTTTGAAGAAGAAGGGGTTACGTGTTCAGCCATTCAAAATTGGTCCAGACTTTATCGATCCCAGTTACCATACATTTGTAACTGGTAGACAATCCCGTAACTTGGATATATGGATGATGGGTAAGAGAGGTATCTTAGAATGTTTTAATAATGCGACATATTGCGCTGATATTGCAGTAATTGAAGGGGTTATGGGTCTCTTTGACGGTCTTTCAGGTGAAGATGATTTTGCAAGTACAGCTCATGTTGCTAAAATACTGGACGCACCTGTAATACTTGTAATTGATTCAGGAAAAGCAGCACGCTCAATAGCAGCAATAGCTCTTGGGTTTCTACACTTTGATAAGAAGTTAAGGATAGCAGGAATTATTCTAAATAATATTGCAGGAGAGAAGCACGCAAATTTCATCATGGATGCCTTTGCAGAGAAAATAAAGGTTCCTATAATAGGTATAATCAGACGAAATAAGGAAATTAAGATAGAGGAGCGTCACTTAGGTCTCATTCCTGCCTTCAATTTAGAAGAAAAGAAAAGGAGAGCGATTATTCGATCTGCAAAATATGTATCAGAATCGATCGACCTTGATAAAATAAAAGATCTGTGGAAACCAGTACTTCTTAGAACTGACGTTCAACCTGAGCCTATTCCAGATAGTCTGGTAAAGATTGCAGTAGCAGTGGACGAGTCATTTAACTTCTATTATGCGGATAATCTTGATGCACTAAGAAAACAAAAGGCAGAACTTAATTTCTTCAGTCCGGTCAAGGATAAAGAACTGCCAGAAAATATTTCTGGAATTATTCTTGGTGGTGGATTTCCAGAAGTTTTGGCAGACAAACTCGAAAATAATCAGTCAATGATAAAATCAATTTCCAAGGCAGCAGAAGCTGGAATCCCAATTTACGGGGAATGTGGAGGATTGATGTATCTTACAAGATCAATTAGAGGTTACAAGCAAAGTAAGAAGAAAAGACAAAAGATGGTTGGATTGATAGACGCAGATACCTTCATGAGCGGAAAGCTAACTCTAAATTATACCGAGGCAAGTTCCAATGCATCTATTTTTAGAAATATCACTGAAATTAGAGGCCATGAATTCCATTACTCACTAATTGAAAATATTGCTACTGATTCAAAATTCGCATATGATATGAAAAGAGGAAATGGTGTGGGTAACAAAAAGGATGGCTTCATTATATACAACTGCTTGGCATCATACATGCATCTTCATTTTGCAGACAATCGATTTCCAAAGGGATTTGTTGAAAGTTGTATCAGATTTTCACGTTTATAATTTTATGTTTTCTATCTTGAAAATAAAATATTATCAAATTGGTTTAATAAAATCATTTATGAAAAATAAAAGCAAGAAGATTAATTATCTCTGGTTTTTATGACATCTCACATTCTGATAGAAAAGAAGAGAAAAAAATCAAAACCTACCCAATTAATAGCAACATATCTTTAATCATATTTGTGATGTCATGGAAACATCGAACAAAAATACTTTGTAGTGACTGATTAAATTTTACCTGTCAACAAGTAGTAGACAACGAGCTTCAATTAGTATGAGAAGGTTTCTTACAACTTTACAATTTAAACAGAAGCAGTACACTCCAATAACCTAAAAGAAATCACTCTCTTTTTATTATGGTTTTCAATTGAATAGTTAATATTGATCAAGGTAAAAGCTATTGCAAGATCTGCGATAAACAAGGCTAGAGTAGCAAGGTTAGCTACACTGGCAACCACTAATAGTATGCAATTACATCTGGTACCGGTTGTATTCGTGTTTGATGGTCAAAAATTTTTTATTCCACTGGACAAAAAAAGAAAGACTGTCAGCCCCGAAAGGTTAAGGAGGGTAAAGAATATAGAAACTAACCCATATGTTGCATTGCTTATAGATGATTACAATGAAGATTGGACAAAACTTTTCTTCGTATTGGTTCAGGGGAAAGCAACTATAATTGGCAAAGAACAAGACGAATTACTAGCTAAAGTTCATAAAATGCTATTTATAAAATATCCCCAGTATAGAGAAGTAGGAGTTGGTAAATCCTGCATAGCAATATATCCTGACAACGTAATATTTTGGAAGAATTGGTGAGAGTCGATATATTCTTTTACTTAACAGATTGCGTTAGCTTCTAGATGTTATGAATATTCTAAACTAGATTCTTATATGACACTTTTTGATCTATTATAAGTTATACGCTATTATCTAATTAGTATACCTTTTAGATACTAGTGAATGTAATAAATATCTGAGAAGGCTCAGTATAATAATAACATCTATAATGTGATTTTTGGTCAACAATAAAAATATTTCAAAATAACAAAAGAAGCATCATCACTATTGAATTAGAGTTAAATAAGCCGAAGGCTGTGTTAATGACATCAGCAATAATTCAGATGATGATGATGATAATAATAAAAGGACAGAAGAACTCAAAAATATTCGTGATGATAGTTCCATAGCCTTGAAAGTAGAGAACCTCTCTAAGGCATTTGACTCTCCAGCAGGAAGAATCATAGCTTTGAGACAAGTTAACTTTACAGTAAAGAAGGCGGAATTTGTGTCAATTGTAGGACCGTCTGGAAGTGGAAAATCTACTCTGTTGAATATTATAGGCGCTTTAGACAGACCTACAATTGGTAAAGTTTTCATCGGCACGATTGATATTTTTTCCTTAAACTCTTATGAAATTTCCTGTCTAAGAAATAATTTGGTAGGATTTATTTTTCAGTCCTATAACTTGATTAATAGGACTACTGTACAGAAGAATGTAGAAATTCCTAGTATAATAGCAGGTATGGCAAGTAAGAATAGAAACCGTCGTTCCTTGAAGTTGTTGGATGTTCTAGGGATTAAAGACAAAGCCCTACTCAAATCTTCGAATTTAAGTGGCGGAGAACAACAGAGGGTGGCAATAGCAAGATCTCTTATGAATAACCCAACTATAATTCTTGCTGACGAACCCACAGGTAACCTAGATACAAGAACAGGACAGGAAGTTTTCAGTTTGCTCAAGATGCTTTCAGACAAGCTTAGAAGGACAATACTAATTGTAACTCACAACTCTGAACTTGCAGAACAAACAGACAGAGTGATATACATAAGAGATGGAACGATTGAGAAGGAAGTTATCAATTAGAATGAAAATAATAAGCACTAGTAATAATAACCAACAGTCTAATGTGTGTGCTCAAATTGTAACCATAATTTTATCCTTAATGTTTATAGTAATACTTCTATCATCTGTACGTTCAATCGATACCTATGCTCAGACAGATAAGGACCCTGCCTTTTTAGATGCTTACTGGACAGATAATGTAAGATCTGCTTCAACGGCAGTTGCTATTAATAACTCGATAAAAAAGGAGGTTGGTCCCGGGGAAGGGGCATCCACTCTAGCTGTTGTATTAGTTAATAAAGGTCGTTCAGATATTACTGCCGTGACAGGCTATCTGACTCTTCCTTCTGGATTCAAACCAAATGAAGGGCAAAGGAATTCTACAGCTGTAGCTAGCTTTGATTCTATTGTTAAACCAGGAGAATCCTTTACTCTTTACTTTGATGTTTATATCTTAAAACAGGCAAAGGCAGGATCATACTCTGCCTTACTTAAAGTGAAATATTCTAAAATACTTGAAGTTGGAGAAATTATAGCAACACTTAACATACCTTTTCGATTACCGGGAAAGGTTATCTTAGATACTGTGTCCCAAAATCGAGAGTTAATTCCAGGAATTCCTAATGAATTAAACATATCTATACATAATGAAGGGAGTGCTAATGCCACCGGTGTTATTGTTACCGTTAGTGGCATAGCTGGAGCCAGTAGTAGCTCTAGTTCTAGTGGCAATACAACAGCCGCTATAGGAACACAGCCCATTCATACAGTGAACCTCGGAAATAGAACATTTGATATTGGTACTATACCAGCTGAAGGAACTGTGAAAATAAATCCTGTAATTTATCCGAGTAATTCTGCTGGTGAAACTGTCCAGAATCTGGACCTCCAAATATCCTATGGAGACGCTTATGGCAATAAGAAGACTTTTGATTCATCGGTTGGTCTTGTAATACTACCAAATCCTCCAGAATCTGTTTTGAGCATAACCTCAAATAATACTAGTAATAATAATGTAAATGGTTCGCTTGTTATAACCGCCGGTAAAATACAGGATTTAAAGTTTACAATTACCAATAATGGCAAAAAAACAATAACTGACATGGTTATTTCTCTAGATTCTCAGTCCGAATCATTAAAAATTCTAGGGGATTCTAGGTGGATATTACAAAGTATGATTCCTCACTCCAAGCAGGAATTATCCACAAAGGTTTTTGCATCTGAAAACATGGTTGGTAACCCTACCTTGTTTAGAATAAGGGTCCAATATATATCGGAAGGACAATCTGAGATAGATTCTCTTGAGCTTGGGGCATATATTGGCGGAGAAATCAAAATAAGATTATATGATCTTGCTGTCAACTACATAGGTGATAATCCGAACCTATCTGGAAACCTTTTGAACGAAGGAAATACTGTTGCGTTGTTTACTACTATGGAAATGATGATGATCAAACAACCACTACGATCACAAGAAAGAACTCTGGTAACAAGTCTTTCTCCTCAACAATACCTTGGTGACCTTACAGATAATTCTCCTCTACCCTTTAGTATTCCTCTTAAAGTAAATAAGAATACTGAGACTGGAGTATATCCTGTTGTTCTCAAAATTACATACAAAGATAACCTGAGGATACCTCACGAATTAATTATAAATGGAACAGTAAACTTTGAACCAAAGCAACAGTCAATTAATAAAAGTCAAAATATCTTCGGATTAGAGGATAGAACAGTTACCTCGGAGATTATTCCAATATTAATTGTAATAGCAACTGCTGCTATAGTAAGCATCGTAATTATTTTCAGAAAACAAAAATCAAGAACAAGACTTTCTAACCTTCTGGAGAAAGGTAAGACCAATATAAGCGGTAAAGGTGAAGATATTGAATCACTTTTAGATAATATACATACTACTGATAAAAAGCAAGAGGATAATCTATCACAATCATAAGGTCATGAATAATATGTCTATTTGGGATTAGCATTTTAATATGAAAACCAACTACGTTAATACTGCTTAACTTCTTAAATGCCACTTATTCCCATAGTCATCTTGGCCTTCGCTAACACTTCATTACCTTGGTGGGTAATAATATGATATTCAGATTTTTTATGATTCTTCCGCTGTTATTGTTCTTCTTCTTGCTTACCCTTAATGTTACCAAATGCAACCGCGGCGGCCATGATAACTCATTAATCCCGGATTCCAAATTAGAAGAATATCTTACATTAATATGGCATTTACAATTATTGACTATAAAGAAGTAAGATATAACAAACAAATAACATATGATATAATGGATGTCGACAAAATAGTTCCCCTTTATAAAAGACTTGAAGCAGAATTAATTGGAACATTCAGTCTAGTATTTGCAGCCGTATGTCAGACATTGTAGATTTTCTGTGAGGGCACTCATTAGGTAAACTATCAGTTGCTGTTGCTCTAGCTCTAATCATAATTACTATGATTTATGTACAAGCTTTCTGGAGCTTATTTTAATCCTGCAATATCAATTGGTTTCACAATAACAAGACATCTTAGACTCAAACACTTGTATAAATATCAGGAGCGTCTATGAATCCTGCACGTTCATTTGGTCCAGCGTTAATAATTGGTAACCTCTCTTTCAACTGGATTTACTGGAGATAACAACCATAATAGGCTCTTTAATTGCTGTCTTTGCATTCAAACTAGTGAAAATATAACTGTAGATAGTATTGATATGAAAAGTTAAGTTACTACGAATTACTGTCTGTATGGTTATTCATACATACCTTTATACAAAGAATTCCTTATGCACTTTCCTTACCCTTAACGACAATGTAATCTGAAAACAATTAAGTAAAGGATATACAGTTTATTATTAGAGTGGATAGCAAGGGTTACTACTTAATTCTTGATGTAGCTGAAAGTGCAAGCTACCAGGAGATCAAAAGATCATACAGACGCCTAGCCAGAAAATACCATCCTGATAGAAATAATTCCTCTTATTCTGAGGATATGATTAAAAAGATTAACGCTGCATTTGAAATTCTCTCAGACAGAGAGAAAAGACAACAATATGATAAAATGAACTACGAAAATGTGCAAATTGAGGTAGATCATGAGGATATACCAAACCAATATGGATCTGAACCCTTCAGTAGTAGTAATAATAACAGTCATGTCGATACCAATTATAATAATGAGTATAATCAATATACGGCTGCAGAGAACGTTAGAAAAGGTGGTGGCAGTAATATTCATGATAATATTAGGGATAACTATATGTGGAATAACAGATCGCCAAAAATAAATACAGGCTTTTTAGATATACCCAAGGGGCGATTTCATATCATTGTCGAACCGTCCCTCTGCATGGCATTTGGCAGCTGCGAAACGCTTGCACCTAAAGTATTTGTCGTTGAGAAACACAAGATGTTTAATCCAAAAGCCAAGGTTGAATCTGAAACTGGCGCTGATTTTGAATCAATACTGTCCGCAGCACAGACATGCCCGACTAAGGCAATTAAAATTATAGACAGATATACTGGAGAGCAAATTTATCCTTAGGTTTGAGAAGAGAAAATAATTAACATAGTTATTTTCCTTGTAGTGGTGTCTATTTACCCTTTGCAACCTTTTAAAAGTATTTATCTAATTAAATCATTTTTCATATTTGCCTCATCAAGTGATATCTTTAAAACCTTGAATGTACTTGAAAGTTGATTATGTAAAGTTATATTATACTGCTAATACACCTGTAGAAGGAAACTATGATTACACTTCTTGCCGCTACTACTTTCAAGGTAATAGAACTTTATAGTCAACCGAAAAGCATCAAGTAGATCATTATGTAATGCTTTTGCTTCTTTTTCTACTTCTATCACATGGAAAGATTTGATCTACTTATGAGACACAACTTATGGACCTTGACAAACTTGAATATTCATGCTTTTTAGTAAATTAGCTCTTATGATGATGGCTAGCTTCCTTTTTCATTATCATCTTCTTCTTCTATTCTTATTGTTTTCCTTTGCTGTGGTAACATGATATACACACATGCTGAGCCACACATAGTACAGGGTACATTGTTACCTTCATGCTGGCCTTGTCTTCTTGTATGAATCCTTTCTGCTTCTTCTGGATTTATTGCTAAAGATATCTGTTTTTCCCAATTTAAAGTACGTCTGGCTTCTGTTATTTCTCTA
>DASQWW010000066.1:0-18686 GCA_035640055.1 Nitrososphaeraceae archaeon
CTTTAGGCAAGTTTTTTAAACCCCTGCTATAGGAAGAGTTTAGTGATGATAAAAGAGAAAATTAAAGTAAACAGCCATATTTACAACGTAACTATGACTGAACAGACTCAAATGTATGCTATGAAACTAAGGAGACTGTACCAGCAGAATTACAGCGATATGGACAGCTTCGAAGAGGTTAGCTCTGAAATATCTACGACTGTGAATAACCTCCTTAAACGTGCTGTATCTCCAGAAGTTAAAGAGGAAGACATGGATGGAGTAGTCCAACAGGTACTCAAAATGTTTGAAAAACCACCTCAGAGTCGAAAACAATAGCTATGTAAACTATATAGAAGTGATAGATTATTCATACCGTACAGAAAATTCACTGGAGAAGGCAGCAAAAGAATAAGAAAAAGGGTCTAAAACTAATGGGGAGCTTTTACAAGGTCGAGTATTTCCAAATCTTGATAATAAAATTTGATATTAATAGTGTTCGTAAAATTGGATTTTGAAACATATCGCTGGAATTTAGATATTACTCTTTCATTATAAATGTAATAAGATTTAAATGCCGTCAAAAAGAAGCTAATTTGACATCGATTGGGAGAAAATGTAAAGGGTGGGCACCTTTGGCTTATCAGTCCTTGATAAGAACAGCTCCATTCACATAAAGAGATTGGACGTAGCCGATGATCAATTTGAAATCTTCAAAAAGATTTACCGTTTATACGATAGAGTTTTTATTTTGGAATCTCTCATTGGACCTAAGGAACTTTCAGAAATATCAATAATTGGATTTGATCCGAAGTTTACCATTACATGCGATTCTAAAAAATTCAGGTTTTCGGATCGCAATAAAACAATACAAGAATTAGAGGTAAGTGAGCCGCTGTCTCAACTTCGAGAAATTCTACCAAAAATTAATGATAATCGTTTTAGATATATAGGTGGAGCTGTTGGCTATGTAAGTTACGATGCCATACGTTTCTGGGAACAACTTCCTCTCATGAAGAAGCATACAAGAAGATATTTTCCTTTATTAGAGTTTGGAATATATCTAGATGGCATACTGTATAATCATGTAGAGCGTAGAGCGTATTACTTGTATGTCGGTGAAAATTCTCGTCTGGAAGAAATAGAAAAAAAAATAAATGAAGGGAGCCAAAAACAAGGAGAGATTTTTTCATATTCGAACATTAAAGGTAATATGACCAAAGAATATTTTATCAAGATGGTTAACAGATCAAAAAAGTTTATTTATGATGGAGACATCTACCAAGTCGTTTTATCTAAGAAAACTAAATTTGATGTAAAGGGAGACTTATTAGGTTTCTACGAAAATTTAAGAGAGGTTAATCCATCACCATATATGTATCTGATGAGGATGGATGACAGGAGTATTATTGGTTCCAGTCCAGAAATGCTTGTTAGAGTTACAAATGATTATATTGAGACTTTTCCAATTGCAGGAACACGACCTGTACTAAATGATAGAAAGAAAAATGAAGAATTAAGTAGAGAATTACTCAAAGATGAAAAAGAAATTGCAGAACATACTATGCTTGTAGATTTGGCTCGCAACGATATAGGAAAAGTGTGTAAATATGGAACAGTTAAGGTAGATAAACTTATGACAGTTAAAAAGTTCAGCCATGTCCAGCATATTGTTTCGCATGTCTCTGGACATCTTCAAAAAAATCACGATTCATATGATGCCTTCAAGGCTGTGTTCCCAGCTGGAACTGTATCAGGTGCTCCTAAGGTACGTGCTATGCAAATAATTGACGAACTGGAGCCGGATAGTCGAGAAGTATATGCTGGAGCACTTGGTTACTTTTCATTTAATGGATCTTGTGATTTTGCAATCACTATTCGATCTATTTTCGTAAACAATAATAAAGCCTATATCCAGTCTGGAGCAGGCATCGTAATAGACTCTATAGCTAAAAGAGAATGGACAGAGACTGAAAGTAAAGCTAACGCACTTCTCTATGCGTTAAAAACGACAGAAGCCAAGCAACAAAGATTAAATAGTCCTTGAAAATCATTAATCCTTTGTTCTATATCGTGCTAAAAACAACTATAGAGCATTTTTTCTTTTTGAAGACTGTTGTAATAATTATCGTAATACGCTCAGCCTATTTCTGTTTATGACCTATGCTGATGCGAAGTACAATTTTGGTCCATAATATGTTTCTGCAAGAGCTGTTATTATAATGCTTAAAGTACTTTTTCTAAAATATTTAGTATTCAATGACTACCATTAAAACATGATCGACTATTTGAGCTCATTAGAATTTCTTCAATATACATATACTTATTTGCAGGCCAGATGCAAAACAATATCTATCCAAAAAAGCTCGATCATACAATTATTTGTGCCTTTAATATCATTGATGTTATATTTTATTCATAATTTACAAGTATTGACTGACAATGTATGAAGATTCAAAAATATTCAATGCTTCACGACTGTGGCAGCAGATAGGAACCCTGACTGTCTGGATGTATATTTTAATGCGACATACAGCAAGTCCTGGTGGTATACCAGTGGAGAAACCCTGAGTTCATACGGAACAATTAGAGCTTTTCGAGTAAATCCCTGGCATCATCCATATTTATAGTATTAGAACTCTATCATTGCACTCTAGGTATCTCTTGGTGGCCTTGAAAAAAGGTTTGTGGGATTCATGTGATATTCTACTGCCAAATGGGAATCCTTCTGTCTTCCTGTAAGAATTCCTACAACTATGTCATCTTTCTTAATGATATTTTCTTGGCGAAGTTTTCGGACACCAGCGGGAACTGACCCAGATGCCATCTCACAATCAAATCCATTCAAGCCTACTATAGACATGCCATCGCTCATATCTTTATCATTAACTTGTACGACTACACCATCTGTGAAATCGATTGCTCGTAAGGCTTTTACTATGTTGGCTGGTTTACCTATCTGAATAGCAGTTGCAAGAGTCCTAGGGCGGCTGCCTATCTTATCTTTGTAATTATAATATCTTTCAATCATCTCTAGGTCAGGTTTGCCATCATTCCATCTAAGCTCCTTATTTTCAAATAGACCATTGACAAGTTCATAGAAGGTGTTTGCACCTTCTGAGTTTACTACAGCTATCCTTGGGATTTTTTTTATCCAACCCCATTCATATAATTCAATAAGTGACTTCCCACAACTTGAAGTATTTCCTAATGCACCACCAGGATATACAATCCAATCAGGAGGATTCCAGTTTAGATATTCCATCACTCTGTAAACAATTGTTTTTTGGCCTTCAAGACGAAATGGATTTAGAGAATTAACAGTATACCCTCCAGTCTCCTTGGCATCCTTCAATGACATAGAAAGTGCGTCATCAAAGTTACCGTTAACTTGCATTACTTGTGCTCCGAATTGAAATGCCTGACCTAATTTACCTGCTGCAATTTCTCCCTTTGGAATATAAACATCACATTCCATACTTTCATTTGACGCATACATCGCCGCAGAAGCTGAGGTATTGCCTGTAGAGGCGCAAATTAATTTTTTGACTTTGAGTATTTTTGCATGTGTAACTGCTGTTGACATACCATTATCTTTAAATGATCCGCTAGGGTTATATCCTTCAGGTTGTAGAAGGAAACAATCGCTATCCATGTCGGAATAAGCTGCAACTTTACTCATTTTATAAGGCCTTGAAAGCTTCCCTTCTGCGCCATCTAAAGAAACTAATACGCGAGCACACTCCTCTAAATTTTCAGTTTCAATTCCTATGAAATTTATCAAATCGCGGAAACGCCATACTCCACTTTCATCATAGATATTTCCTCGATGATTTCTACGTCGATAAAAAGTATTAATAAGATCTTTAGATGCGTGATAATGATATCTTATATCAAGTAGCGAATTACAAGAACATCTGTAAATATCGTTATTTATCCCATAGGTTAAACTACATGAAGGATTGATGCACTTTTTGATCGCAGGAGAGCACGACACATATCAAAGACCTCATGAATGTTATTTAGACATTTTTATAATTGCCTTTGAAATCATAAAAGACGTCTACTCCGACCTTAGTCCGAGTTAAACTTTTAATGAACCTGATACTACCTTAGGACTAAATGTGTTTTAATATTTTTTGAGAAGAATTGTTTCATAATAGATAGAGTCTTTTTACTGATCCTGTATTGCCATAATCTTATTTTTTCCTAGTTGTTGTGACATATTAAAGTTTAGATATCAAGATGCCTATGACGGAGGACTTTGTATACGGAAAAAGAAACAGTCAACATGTTTTTTTATGTCGTAGAAGGTATATTATGGAGCTATCTAAGATATTTAATGAATTGCATGTCCATGATTAGATTTAAAAGCCAATAGAAAAGGAATTCCCTAAATATCTGGAAGAAATAATCGATTGAACTGAATCCCAGACTACTCTAAAAGATTAAAAGGTGATCGGAAATCTGATAACGGCAAAAAATTTTCTATAATCTTATTATAAGAATTGGATTTTTAAGCAAAGATAGGAGATTATCGATCTGCTATAAATTCAATATCAAATGACGAAGAAAGTAATTGAAAAAAGACTGCCTAAATCATTTTCTTATTCTTTTGCTCCTTCTTCTCGAGAATATATGTACAGGCCATCTAGAAATACCCGATGATCCTTGCCTTTCACCTTTGTTGAAGCCTCTATATTTGCCGCTGTTTGGGAAACATCTTCTAAGCTTGGCCCCTGAACTAGTACATCATCCCCCACAACTTTGACAATTGTTCCTTCTCCCACAACTCGGGAAACCCTAGCAGATCTTTCGCCATAGAAATTTTCTATATGGACCTCTTTTCCTTTTACCTTTATTGCAATGGGAAAGTGAGCGAATACTGTTTTTAACTTATATGTAAAACCGATTTCTGCTCCTTTAATCATCGTAGCGATTACGCTTCTTGCAGTGTTTGTTATAGCATGATCCTTTTTTCTTTTTCCATATGGCCTTATAATGATTTTCTTTTGATCTTCTACTATTATTGTTGCAGGTAATCTGGTAAAATCTTTTTTTACAAGTCCGAATTTGCCTTTTATAATAATAGTGTTATTTTCTTTTAGGACTTGGATTTTATCTGGTATTTCTACTTCTGCTACAAATTCTTGTTTAGTAAACGAAGCCAATTAAAATTCCTCCTAACCCTTGAAGCTGAGCTTCAGAATGGGACATAACTCCTTTGCTGGTTGATACCAACAAAATTCCCATATTGTATGCCGGTAAGAATCGCCTTTCCCATTCTAGATACTGATCTTTTTTTACACTATATCGCGGGGTTATTATTCCACACTTGTTTATCATTGCCAGTAATTGAATTCTAAATTTTCCTGCTCTACCATCATCGATCTGTTCAAATTCACCAATGAACCTATTTTTTTGCAGTACACGTAAGATTTCACTTGCAAATCTGGATGCTGGGATTACAATGCACTCTTTCTTTCTACGAGACTCATTGTTATATAATGTCGTAAAGAGGTTTGATAACACATTTAATGCTGGCATTTCTCTCTATCAGATATATTATATTACGTTACTCGTATTTATTAAAACCTAGGCTAACTGCTACTTCTCTAAAACATTGTCTACACAACATAAGGTCATATTTTTGAATGAGACCTGTGTAAGAACCGCATCGTTTACACCATCTCCGTCCTTTACCATGAGCAAGCTCTTTTCTTCCTGTCACACTGTATTCTCTTGGTTTGGGCATTAAACTATTTCAACTCCAAATTCGCGTCTAAAGAATTCTAATGCGTCTCCCTTCGATATCCTATGGCTTTTGCCGATGAATGTATTATCTCGCTTCCTTGCTATTCTATATCCAGGCCTTGAGAGAGAAATACTGACATCCATACCAAAGATTCCTATGTCAGGGTTGTATTTCGTTCCTGGGATATCTATATGCTCATGAATTCCTATAGAAATATTTCCATATTCATCAAATGATGAGGATCTCAGTATATTTCCCTTTGCTGCAATTACACGCTTTAGGAAATCTTTGCCTCTATCTCTCCTAAGAGTAACTAATGCTCCAATTGGTTCGCGCTTGTGAATACCAAAATCTCTGATTGTTTTTTTTGCTATGGTTAAACTTGGTCCACAACCTGTTAATTCCAGAAGTGCATGTCTTGCTTTTTCTAAAGGTTCGCCAGACTTGCCCACACCTATGTTCACAACAACTTTTTCAACTCCTATCTTTTTCATTGGATGAGATGTTTGAGTTTGCTCTTGACTCATGTTCCTAATTTACCCTAAGAATTGGTTTATCAAAGCCAACTGCCATGACCATATCCACAGGTAGCTCAACTGATTTTTCCTCTAATGATACTACTGCATGTTTTGGCAACGAAAATACTCCATCTCTTACATCTTCTACTATTCCCATTTTTCCAGCATTTTCTCCGCGGGTTATCAATACTGTGCATCCTTTTTCAAATTTAACGTGGTTGTCGATTTTTGTCTTTGGAATTTGTATGATACAAGTATCTCCAACCATCATATTTCGATCCTCTAGGAGGGTTTTTCCATCATGGAACCCATATTGGAGGACTCCTCCCTTTGTTGTAACCTTGCTTATAACTTTGGCTAGTTTGATTTTCTTCTCATTGTCATTAATTTTGATTGGAACTAGTAATTCGGAATTTCTTGGAACAAATCTATATGCTTCTCCTGTTTGCACAAATTCTAACACGTCCATCAATCCTACTGGAAATTTAATATCTCTTCTAATAATACCATCAACTGCTACCCTCCCCATATTCAGCACTTTTTCAGTTTCACGCATGGTTGTCGTTAATTTGAGTATATCTCTTAGAATCACTCCTAAGGGATATGCCTTAAGTTTAGAGTGCGGTCCTGGCTTAACCCGAGGTACGAAGGGACTCTGTTTTCTCTTAATTTTCCAAAAGGTTGGCGCCATCTGTCTCTTTAGTCTTGTATCTGAGCCTTTCTTTCCCATTACTTGTTTCTTGACTCCTGGTCCTTTGAAGTTGTCTCTTTAATTTTCTTCTTTTTAGGTTTTCTATCAACCTTTCTTTGCTCGTCGCGTACTTCTGTCTTAGTGTTGACTTGGATTTTATTTTGTCTATATTTGTCATCTAAATTGAGCCCTACGATCATTACATTCGAAGCATGGATCTGAACTTTGACATTTCCACCACGAATTTTTTCTCTTTGGACGCCCTCAATTGCCAATGTTCCCTTATTAATACTTACTTTTTCAACTTTACCCTCAATTCCAGAATATTCACCTCTCATGACCTTAACAGTATCACCCTTTATGACACGAGTAGATCCTTTTGCATATTGTTGGCGAAGGTTATTTGAAAGCCTAGAGGCGGCCATTTTACTGAGATTGTGTTTTGAAGTAGCTAAAAGATTTGAGTTTATACTTTTCATTATATTTTTAAAACTCCCTAAACTATTAGTGACGCCAAGTTGGCGATCCTTGGCCATTTCTCTGCTGCCTCTACTGCTACTGGACCCTTGATGTCTGTTCCCTTAATCTCTCCTTCGGGCGTTATTAGCACTGCAGCATTATCTTCGAATATAACACGAACACCGCTCAATCTCCTGATAGGATATTTTTGTCTGACGACTACTGCGCCGAATATCTGTCTACGGAGCTCTGCCGGTCCCTTTTTTACTGTGACGATTACAAAATCTCCTACTGCGGCCGCAGGTAGTCTGGAATGTCGACCTTTATATCTTTTAACTTGAGCTATCCGAAGAACTTTTGCCCCTGTATTATCTGCACATACTAATTCTGCCGTAATAGGCAGAGCTCTTGTTATGTATGGTCGAAATTCTTCAACCCCCTTTGCAGAAACAGCTCTGGTCTTAGATGACATCGTTATTTTTCACCTCGACTATGACAAACGATACTGTCTTAGAAAGCGGCCTACATTCTGCAATTTTGGCGTAGGCTCCTTCTTTTCCTTCTATACATGGTGGCATATACGCATGCATCTTTGATCTACTTCTTTCATATCTTTTGTATTTTGCTATGGGGTGAGGAAATTCTCTGGCTACGACTGCCATTTTATTTGCTTTAGCACTAATTATTGTTCCTGTAAATAATTTTCCTCTTATAGACAATATACCATGAAAGGGACATAACATGTCATCACATGACTTTCTTGGAGGTGCAACTGAAAGACCTAAGTTTCTAACCATCTTATTCAACTCATTAAATCTTAGAGATTCTGTCCTCTGGTCTTCCTATTAACTCAATACCATTTATAAAGCAAGCACCAAAAGGTAGCTTAAATCTAATTCTCTTTGCAGTACTCTTTGCTATAACTTTCTTTAATCCTGATTTTGTCCTTATTATGATGGTATTTTTTGTTTCACCCACCACTCTTCCCGATGCGTTGATTAGAGTTCTATTGGAGCTTTCTAGTACCTTTGCATTCAAACCGATGATCTCATGTGATAAAATATTTTCTGCTGTAATCATTTCTGAGTTGACTTCCTTTCGTTTAATAGAGTCATAATTCTTGCAATATCTCTTCGTATCCATCTGATGGTACCTGTCTGTTTTTTGAGCGTGCCCTTGGCTCCTTCGGCTCTGAGTTTTGCCAGATCGGCTTTCAATTCGGACAATTTATCTGATAGGTCATTATTATTCATCTCTCGAAGAGTCTTTAATTTAACTCTGACCATTAGTATTAGTACCACCAGCTATAGCCTCTTGTTGCTCGGTCGGTTTGTTTGATGCCTCAGCCTGACTTGTTGTCCCCTCCTTAAGCTCAGAAAGAGTTGTCGTTGTCATAGTTGATTCTAACTCTTGCGAAGGAACACTTGATATTTTGTCAGAATATTGAAATTCTTGTGGAATCTCGTCTTTTAACGCAATTCTCAATTGTATGCCCATAAGACCCATCTTGGTTAATACATGGGTAACTGCAACTCTTACTATCCTCTCTGCCACATCTCCGCTCTTAGGGATTACTCCTGCAGAGTGTTTCTCAAAATGAGAACGTTCGCTTCTAAGCTTGCCAGAAATGGTCACTTCCACACCAAGAGCTCCTGCATTTGAAATGGTATTTATTGTCCAAAGTGAAGCTCTTCTGAAAGCGGTGCCACGTTCAATTAGCTGTGCAATCCTGTTACACATGATTTTTGGATTTAATTCTGGAATGGAAACCTCCATAACAGAAATTTGCGGATTTGTCAAACCAAATTTCTGCTCAAGCTTTGAAGTAAGATCTTTGATACCAGTTCCCTTTCTTCCGATAACTAAACCAGGTCGTGTAACATATAGAGTTATTCTAGTTCCGATTGGTGTTTTTTGAATATCTACACCGCCGTAGCCAGCATCCTTCAGTTCTGAGGCTAGATACTCATCCAGTTCCAAGTTTCGATAATTATTTTTCATTACATTTTTTACAGCACTCATATCATGAGCCTCTCTCCTGTGCTACTAATTCAACATGTACCAAAGTATTGAATTTTGGACTGGATCTTCCCATGGCGCGTGGAATAAAACGCTTCAGCTTAGTACCTTTATGAACAACAGCATTGATGATCTTTAGTCTATCGAGATCCATTCCTTTATATTCTGCATTGGCTTCTAAATTGTCAAGGAGTTTCAAAAGTTCTTTACACGTTTTCTCTGGGAATCTACCGGCAAAAAAACCATCTCTGATATTCGATCGATGAGCTATCTCATTATTATAGCGTCTGTACGGAACAGCAATTTTCTTATCAACTACGTTCTCCAAGAATTCTCTAGCTTTTTCAATTGACATGCCATTTATAGCTATTGAAACTTCTCTTGCGTGTTTATGCGAAATGTCTTTTTCCCTCAGAGATGCTCTAACATATTGTGTTTTATCATAGTTTTTGAATGCATATGAATAATTTGGCATGAATCATCACTTCAATGGGACATATAGACTAGATCTTGATGCTCCAACTCCAGGAGCCCCATGCTGAACCCGCTTATTTGTTATAGCATACTCGCCCAAATAATGACCGATCATCTCAGTTTTTATAGTAATAGGAAAGAACTCTTTGCCATTATGAACGCTGATAGTAAGACCAACCATATCAGGTAAAATTATCATATCCCTAACGTGAGTCTTCAACTGTCCCTCAAGTTTACCTTCCCTCGCTATCTTTATTTCCTCTCTGAGCTTTCTTTTTTCATCATTCATATACTTTCCCACTCTCATATCCAGAGATCTACGTTGCCTAGCATTTAAAAGGGGCAATAGCGATTCTATAGATAATGTTTGCAATTGCTCTGGGAAGTAACCCTTGAACTTGAATTCACGAACCATTATATTATTAACTTCACATAGAATACTACTTTTAAATTTAACGAGTCACTAAAAACATGGTGTTATTATACCAAACCCAATTTAGTTGCAAGTTCTCTAGCACCTCCTGTAGCAATTAGTTTGATATGTGCTTTCTTGCCTTTGATTGTTCTTGTAGTATTAATGTCATCTGCTTCAGATTCATACAGGATTCTCATTGCTTCTGCAATTTGATTCTTACTTGCTTTCTCTGCTACTATGAATGTCAGCTTGTTTTCCTTTTCGATCAAGTTAAAGGTCTTTTCTGTAATATATGGCTTAATAATTATCTGACTTGCCTCATCAACTGTCATTGAGTACCTTCTGTTATTAGTACTCATTTGTTTTTAGTCATGTCCATTACTTTATGCATAGGTGCTCTCATCTCCTTTAGCTGTTCAATTGCATTTTGCGAGAATATAGTTAACCTAACTGGCCTTGAACCAGGTACGAAATCCAGAGCACTTAGTGCTCTTACGGATTTTATTTCAACTCCTGGAATAGAATCAGACAATCTACCTATCTTTTCTTTGTTTTCTACTACTATAAGGACACTAATACCTGAACGTGCTTGTCTTCCCCTACGCCTTGAAGTACCTGATCTTGCCTTATGACATGATTTTGCTCTAATAAGATCCGGTCCTAAACCCAAAGAGACAAGTGCTCTTTCAAGTTCTTTTGTTTTTGATATAGACTCTACATCATTGGAAATTATAATTGGAAAACTAGAAATATTTTCTACGTTGTGGCCTCTTTTTTGAATAAGATCCCTTCTAGCCGTCGCAGCTATAGCTGAACATAGACCTAAGAGCTTCTCCTTTTTGTTAATTTTCTTGTAAATATTCTTCCATGCTTGTGGCGGATGCGCAACCCTTCCGTGCCTTACACCGGCGACTCCAGCAGCCTGACCAGCCCTTGGAAAACCTTCACCACGAGCCCTTGCAATCCTTGCCATACCAAGCCCCGTGTTTCGCGATTCAGCACTAACTATTTCTCCAGCTGCTGGATAACGACCTTGTCCTTGAAATGAATGTGAAAGTAAATTCACATAAGCTTTGTGAATAACCTCGGGTCTAAAGGGTGTATTAAAGACCTCAGGTAATTTTATAGTATCATATGCCTTCCCGTCCAATCCAAATATCTTTGTTTGTAAACTCACCCGACAACAACCTCTATAACCTTTGGTTCTATTATCTTCTTTTGGACATCTCGTATAGGTTGTCTCATCTTGACAAGTCGCTTTGGAACACCAGGAACAGATCCCCTTACTACTAGATAGTCTCCCTTTACAAGGCCAAAATGCTTAAAGCCCCCCGAGGGGTTTATTGAAACCTCACCATCATTTTCAGTATTTGACATTATTAGTATTCTTTTGTTATATTCAGTGCGCTGATGGAATCCTCTCTGTCCTTGCCTTGCGACTGTGTATGTCACCACCGCAGGAGAAATAGGACCTAACGTACCAACCGCACGGACACTCTTTCTCGATTTGTGTTGCTTTCTCTTTACACCAAATCTTGTAATTGGACCTTCTATACCTTTTCCGCGCGTAATTCCAGAAACATCAATATATTGTCCTATCTCAAAGACATCGCTTATATGAACTTCATTTCCTAAAAGGCCCTTGAGATAATCATATTGGGATTTAATATCTTTACCCGAAAGAGGTATCTCAAATACATATGGTTTCTTTTGCGAAAGATTTGCATCATTTGGAGATATTGAAACAATAGCGAAGATTGATTCTGTCTTATCCAATAGACCCTCAGCAGATGCAATGGATTTTTCATTATATTTTGTATCGAATTTGCGAGAAAGCTCTTTTGGGAGGTCCTTTGCGTAAACATCAAATATCGCATGCCTACCGTACAAATCCTCCTTATATGCTCTAATACCGACAATTTTCATCGGAGGAGCAGCAATAACCGTAGATGGATTTAAAAGATGTTTTCCAAAGTTCGGAGTTTTCTCTCGGTCATCGATTGTTAAAATATGTATTCCACCGGCTTTAAATCCAGCAAACCCCAACAGAGAAGTTTTTTCTTCAGCATATTTTGGCCAGGTTCTTATTCTTGACTCTAAACTTTTTGCTCTTGCTCTTGGCCTAAATGCTACACTGCCTCTTCTTGGAGCACTATACTTACGATGACCCATGGATCAGCATCAGACTTTAGTGTTCCCTTTAATAAATTTATAACTTTCCTAGTTGTTATGCCAAAGAATTTTCTGAAAGAGAGCTTGTCATTTAAGTTATTATTTGGATAAGGCATGATTAAGTATTGCTAATGTACCTAGTATTGCTTCTTCTAATCTAACTGTTTCAGTCCCCTGAAAAGGAAACATATTCACTACAAACTCGTATTCATTTATATTCATGCCTTCGCTATTCAGTATTTCCTCTACTCCTTTTTTTGGCGAACCGAAGATCACTAACAAATTATTATTCGATTTCAAGCGTTGGAGAAGTTTGTCCTCCTTATTTTTAAAAAATGCTCCGCCCCTTGAGGTTATAAGAATCTCTTTATTCTGAAGTGACTTAAATAATTCACACAGACTATGGACTTCTTTTACCTTGTATCCCCAATAAGAACTTCTAATATCTTCTTCTCTAGCATCTTGGGCTGTTAAATTTGGATATGGTGAGACGAATTTTATATTGATCTTTTCTCCTGTATATCCTAAACCTTTGTAAGGAATCAAAGCATCGAGCCCAGCTTCGACGAACAATCTGCCATTGACATTTTCTATAACTCCTACACGAATATCACCGCTCTTGATTTTTTTGATATCTACTCGTTCCTTATGATGAGGAGCTTTTATAGGGTGAAGAAGTCCTGCGTATTCTAACTGGCTCGTTTTAGAATAAAGGGTTTTTCTCAGATATTGCGGGGTGTCAAGATAACGCAAAATGGTCTTTATTAAATGAGCCTCTTCTTTTTTCATGTGGGAGGTTTTGTCATGATAGATATAGATTCTTGTCACTTTAAATATTGAACATGCCCTTGCAAATTGCCAGATCTTTATACTCTTGTCCCTTTTTGTCTGCTCATCAGAAAGGCAAGAATCAGGGATAGCTACTGAAAGATTTAGACAATCTATCATTTACTCACGTAACAAGTTTTTTAACATATCTTCCAAAAAATTATTTGCCCCGAAGTTAGTGTGACGTAATATCCCTCTTCTATCTATTAGTATCGAAGAAGGAGTACCTCGCAATCTATATTCTTCAAAAGTTTCTGCGGAATACTGTTTTGTTTTAAGGTATTGTTTGACTCTTTCTACCAAAATAGCTCTATCATTATTGCTATATGCTCTGAAATCAGGAATATTTGTCTCTATAAAATCCATAACTTTACTATTACTTAATCCAGCTGTGTGGTTTCGAAGGGAATCCATTGCAACGGCAAAGGGAATATTGTAGGACAATTTGTTTCCTTCAATCAATCTACCTAAGTCTGACAATGCGTTACGGGTTTCGCCAATTACTTCTCCACTTGAAAGTAACAATTTTAGATTTGAAATGTTATTTTTATCATAATCTTCAAATGCCGTGGCAAGTCCTATGACGGTTAGCCCTTTGTCATGATATTTTTTGTAAAAATCTATAGCCTGAGGAATTCCATATATAAAACAGCCTGGACAATTTACTTGAAAAACTTCAACAAGTACTACATTACCACTTTCCTTATCGATATTAGTTGGTCGCCCCTGAATCCACTCAGAAACTCTTAGATTTGGCGCTCTATTACCAATCACCGCTACCATGAAATAAAAAGAATCTTAAGATTATTTAAAGCAATACTAAAAATATGAAACGCTATCAACTAAAGATTGGATTCATGTCCTTTTGGCAGATCTTTCTTTTGCCGTCGAAGCGTATTTTTCAATGTCTTCTTCTTCTACTTTCCGCATTATTTTTGTTTCATTATCTATAATAGCCATTTTCACATGCCTGGTGCCTGTTTTCTCTTCGCTTACCAGGTAAATCGACTCTGTTGCCAGGGTTCCTGCCTCGTCCATAGAAATGTCATTTTTATAATTTTTCTCTAAGAATTCAGTCACCTGATCGCTTCCTGCTCCAATAGCTACTGCGTCATATCCTATATACGTACCACTGGGGTCAGTCAAATAGAGGGAAGCGCCATTTTTGTCTACACCTGCAAGAATTAAAGCAACACCGAAGGGTCTAACACCTGCATATTGTGTAAATTGCTGGGCCATATCCGCTATATTCTTTGCAACTCCTTCCACATCGACAGGCTCATCATAAATTAATCGGTTACTTTGTGCAAAGAATCTTGCATGATCAACTTGTGTCCTTGCATCTGGAATGTAACCTGCTGCGGCAACTCCTATATGATCATCCACTTGGAAAATTTTCTGAGTCACATTTGATATCTGTAATTTCCTGGCCTTTTCTTCAACTGCTAAAATAACTCCATCTCTGCTTTTTACTCCAATAGCCAAGGTTCCTCTTCTAACTGTTTCAATAGCATATTCAACTTGGTAGAGTCTACCGTCTGGAGAGAAAACCGTAATAGCTCGGTCATAACCTGCTGCTGCTGGTAACAATTCATTTTTACTACTTTTTAATGTTCAATTTAAATTTACCTTCAACATTTTTATTTAAGCTCACCCAGCATAGATCCTGAATATTTACTGATATGGTCCAAGACGAGGTTGCTTTCTATGGCCATCCTAATATCACATCTCTACATAGAAAAACTATCGAAATAACCAAGGATACTAATATTACTCCTAACGGAGACTGCATAATCGGAGTTAGGGCAAACAAGGCGTGTTCCGATTTGGATAAAAGGTTGCAAGTATTATTAAAAGAGGATAAATCTCTTATTGTTATAGAGCTTATAGTGGAAAATATAGTATTCAGAATGACCGGATATAGCAACAAAAAACTTTCGCTCCATAGCAAACATGACATTGTAACAAGGAGATCGAATTTCGTATGTCCCCGAACACTTTTAGTAGAATGTGATAAAGCTTCTTATGACATACCACGTGAGATTATCCAATTACTAAAGAATCCTAAAACTAAGGGCCTTTTCATAATAACAGGTGAATGACATTTAATAATAACGAGTTTTTTACTGAATAATTATTTTTATTATTATCCCAATACCACAAGCCAGACGCTGATTAAACTGTCGCCTTAATCGGCCTAAATGCTAAAACTTCAATTAAATATACCTTGAATAATTAATGATAATAAACCTAAATCTACAAAATAAGAAGCAGATAAGACGATCCAAAGCCCCAGTTTAATTTTAATATATTCCTAGCGCTAACTCTTTATTATTTTTTATTAATGTGAATAATGCTAAGATAAAGTGTAAGACGTACATAGGCTATTAATCTGCTTTTAAAGTTTTTCACCCGTAATTTTCTCATATGCATGGATATATCTATTACTCAACTCCTTTACAATTTGCTCAGAGATTATGGGTGGATCGGGCTTTCTTCCCTCCTTTGAATATTCATCTAATAAGTCCCTGAATCCTATTTTTATTAACCAATCTCTGAGCAATTGTTTATCATAACTATCTTGAGCTTTTCCAGGTATATAGTCGGATTTCAACCATAGACGAAACTCGTCTGGACCTAGGGAATCACCCAATAGTATTTCACCACTTGAAGGATCTCGACCAAATTCAAATTTTACATCCGCCATAATGAATCCGGCTCTATCGGCTATCTCACTCATCTTTTCATATAAGGAAATTGATGTTTTCTTTAAATAGTCAAATTCTTTTATTGACAACAAATGCGATGAGAGTATTTGTTCTATACCTATTGGAATGTCATGCAATTCCGATTTTGTTGTCGGATCAAAAACTGGCTGTGGTAATTTTGCTGCCAACAACGGTTGAAAATCTATAGGTAACAAGAGATTGGAATCTTTTTTTAAATATCGCTCAACTAAGCTTCCATAAAAGTATCCTCTAACTATACATTCTACAGGTATCATGTGAAGAGGTCTCACTACCATTTTGTCACTATCTTGTCTTTTTATCATATGATGTTTTGTATCAATAGATTTGAACCAAAATTCAGCAAATTTGCACAAAACCTCCCCTTTTCTTGGAATAGGTGTAATCATTTTGACGTCATAAGCTGATACGCGATCCGAAAAATGGAAGAGGATATTTCCATTTTCTAATTGATAGATATCCTTTACTTTTCCGTTACGTAGCAATTTCATGAGTAGATATATTATTTGATCTTTTAAGATAAAATACCTTTTTCATAGAATAACGGCCTTAAATGTGACAATATTTATGAGATATGTTATAATAATAATTGAGAATAGAAGAAAAATAAATTGAATATAAAGTTCGAAATGACTACAAAATTGGCAGTAAGACAAGTACTTTTGATTGCTTACTCAACTGGGATTTTATGGTTAAGGAGAAATCCTATGTCTATGGTCTTTACCGCCATAAGCCCATTTTCCCTTCTGTTTGTTCTGTTTGTAGTCAGTAACGGTCAATATGTACAATTTGCAGTCGCAGGCAGTTTGGTTATGGCTTTAGTGGGTTATGGCCTTGCACTTGGGCAAGATATTTCGTATTATAAAACCGAATATAAGATTCAAGATTTTTTTGTTGCTTCTCCAGTATCTCCTCTTACTTACATGACCGGATTGGCCTTATCAGAACTTTTATTTGGTTTGCCTGCCTTAATTGTTCTTACGCTTCTTGCTACTTACTTTGCAACTTCCTTAATTTACTTTCCTATTCTAATAGCTACTATTATACTAATCTGGGGCTCGATGTCGGCAATGGGATTCTTTCTTTCATCATATATGCTGCATATGCGAAACGCTACACAACTAATCTCATTTGTGAACGTAATTCTCGCAGTTTTACCTCCTGTATTTTACTCCATACAACATCTGCCATTGCAGTTACAATACATCAGTTACCTAGTACCTACAACTCATGCCTCTCTTATGTTGCAATATAGCATGGGATTTCCGATCCCTAGAGAGTGGTCCATAGCCCTTGGCTTTATAGTACAAATTTCCTATTTGATAGGATTCATAGTATTAGCCAAGACAAAGGCGATTTGGCGTGAAACCTGAGGTAAATAAAAAAAGGCATATAAGCTAATAAATCGCTGCTAAGTCTTAGATTTCTGAAGTAGTGAGGTCATGGTGGGATTTGAACCCACGACCTAAGGTTTACAAAACCTTCGCTCTAACCAGCTGAGCTACATGACCGCCCCGTAGACTGTAGAAAATTGGTAAGTGAAAGATATTAATCCTTTCACAATATTTGTGTTCAATTTGTTTATATTATATAAAACGACCATGGTTAATAGGTAATAATGGTAGTTTCAAAGTTTAATATTATTCTAACAATAGAAAATAAACCACAAATTAATGATCCGGAGGGAGAAACTATTCATCGTGACCTTATAGTTAAGGGAGGATATTCAAATATAGAATCTGTAAGATCTGCAAAGACCTTAAAGATCATAGTAAAGTCGAAATCTGAAGATGAGGCAATAAAAGTTGTTCGGAAGCTCTCCGAAGAATTACGTCTTTTCAATCCTCTCGTAAGCAACTGTATAGTTCAATCACTTGGTAAAATAACTGGCCCGTGAATCTTTTTTAAATAGGATAAAATTGTAACAATTAATCTGCAGATAACAAAAAATCCCCAATGATATGAGACGCTAGCAGAGACCATGATTTTATATTTAAAGATGATTCGATATTTTGAATCACGCAGCTGTTTGGATCACATTACAAATGGTTATGAGAAGAATTTATTTATCTTGTTATATTCAATTCTTCTTCGATAACAAAGGCAGAATTAATTATGAACAGCATCAACAATTTGATGGACAAATAGGGATTGCATCACAATTAGTTTAAGAGGCTTTGATTTTAAAACTTGTATCTTACATAAGTGAGAGAACTCAATAATGAAGCTGACATTGTTAAATGTTGGAGTTCTAGCAATTTAGATGTCTTGTGAAGAAGAATTAATAGAGCTAGTCAAAGTGAAATGTAGAAAATCTGCCCTTATCAATTTTTGTCAATTGCTTTTGAATCTTCAACTAAGTTACGGAGGCCAGTAATGAGCGACTATTTTATGGTTGCAACAAAATATCTTGTGAAACAAATCCACTAATTTATAGCACTATGCTCATGAACTCGTTTGTTTATCTTTGGCCATATTCTCCATGTTACTATGATGCTTACAAGAGATATAGATACTAGCACTATAATGCTATTTGTAGAAACTATTGCCTCTTGCCAAGGTACTTCAATTCCTCTTCTCTTTGCAAGTATAGATGTATCTGCTGGTAGTTTTATTTGTAATTTTCCTT